>JBLYYN010000283.1:0-24319 GCA_048550535.1 Gammaproteobacteria bacterium | reverse complement strand
ATGCTGAGCCTGGATGTACTCCACCAGCTCGATGCCATTACCGTCCGGTAGCTGCATATCGGTCAGGCAGAGATCGAAATTGCTTTCTGACAGCAGCTGCTTGGCGGCACTAACATTATTCGCCGACTGTGTCTGTAGGCCCATGCGACTGAGGGTGATCTCCGCCAGTTCACAGATATCGGGTTCGTCGTCGACGATCAATGCTCGTTTGATTGGGTTATTGTTATCTAGCATGGGTCTGAATGGATAAGGGAAGTAATTCGGGTGTCATGGTTAAGGAGAACCTGATAAATTCGTAGAATGTCATCCCGAACGAACTGGAGGGATCTGAAATGCTTAATTTTAGAACACTTTTCAACATAAGATTTCTCCCTCTGGTCGAAATGACACACATCAGAGGCTCAATACGTTTATCTGACCTTACTTTAGTGGCTTTGTTTTCATATACAAGTATAAAGCGATTTTAAATTTTTACCCGGAACGCCGAGAAGTCAGGAAATGTATTCTGAAACAGCTGCCGGTGGGGAGATGTGGCATATAGCGAATCTTGCCCCGGTTGCTTTCGATAATTTCTTTGGTAATAAACAGACCCAGTCCCGTGCCTTTGGGGCTGGTGGTAAAGAACGGATCAAAAATCTGCTCAAGCTGTTCTGTGGTGATGCCTGGGCCGTTGTCGATAATATCCAGATAGGGTTGTTCTTGCTCCTTATCACAGCCGGCCACCAGATGAATCATGGCCTGATGCCTGGGTTTACGATTATGCAGTAGTGCATTATTGCACAGGTTGCTCATCACCTGCTCCAGATGGCTGGCATTGAACAATATTTCGATAGCGTTATTGCTAAATTCAAGCTGTAGTTGGTGATCGGCAAGCACATGGTTGGTTTTAAATTCCTGTTTGAAATCCTTCAGCCAGTGATACAGGTTAATGATATCGGGTTCACTGGTATTTTGCCGCGATAGATCCAGTACATTGCCAACCACTTTATCCAGCCGTTGTACCTGGGTGGTGATGATCTGGGTCAGTTTGTTATCGGCGTCCGTGAGCTGGGATTCCGTGAGCAGTTGTGCCGCGTGATTAATGGCGCTTAAGGGATTACGGATTTCATGGGCGATACTGGCCGTCAAACGCCCCAGCGAGGCCAGCTTCATTTGCTGGAAGCGTTGGTTAAGCTGGGTAGCATCTTCCAGAAAGATCAGGGTTTCATTGCTGTGCAGGGGACGGGTGTCCAGTCGACGGAATCCTGGCTGGATATCCGGTAGCCCCTGGAGTTGGTGGATGGGTTTATGGTACATATTGGGTTGCTTGCGCCATTCTTTCAGGCGCTCGGCCAGGGAGGGGAAAGAGTCGTCAAGACTCGACTGCTGGCTGAGTTTGTTATTGCCCAGTAGTTTTTCCGCCGAATTGTTGGCCATACGGATCTGGCCGTCATCGGTCACCACCAGAATCCCGGTACGCATGTTCTGGATAATATGTTCATTGAGCTGTTCCAGTTTAAGTAAATCAGCAGTTTTTTCGCTGGCGATTTGTTCCGATTCGCGGGCCCGGAGACTAAGGATGGAGGCCAGAAAGCTGGAGGCGAAAAACACCATACCCAGGATGCCGGCCGTGGAATAGCTACTGGCACTGGAGGCCCCGGTGAGCAGGGAATTGGTCTGTTCGGCCAGCACCGCAATCGAGGCAAAAGCGGCGAACAGGTAGGCCAGACGACTGTGCAGGAAAGTACCGGTGGCCGCGATATTGATGATGAGCAACATACCCAGGCCACTGCCCAGGCCGCCGCTGTAATGCATCATCAGGGTAATCAGCAAGATATCCGAGGCGTTGGAAATAATCACCTGGCTGGTGAAAGCGGGGGCCTGTTTTAAGGCCAGATAGATGTAAACCAGGCCAGTGATGAAAAACACACTGGCTGATATCAGAAAGGCCGTGGTGTTAAGTTCACCTGGAACTCTATCCTGTACTCTGTAATAGAAAAGCAGAATCAGGCTCAGCGCCAGGGTGAGACGGTAATAGCTAAAATGACGTAGCGGTCGCCAGGTAAGAGTTTCACTGGAAAGTTGAGGGCTGAGCAGTTGAACGAGTTCGGCCTGTGAATTCAAGGTGTCTGGTTCCAGTCGTTCAGATGTTGCTGGCTACAAAAGTTTTTGTTATTGGAAACAATAGCATCATCTTTGGGCAAATAGGTTTTGCATTGCTCACACTGCACCATATCCCGTGTTTGGCGGCCGGGTTTTTTTTCCAGTTGAGCTCGGCGTATAAAGCCTTTGATGATCCAGAACAGGGCAGCAATGGCGACAATTAAAAACAGATTTTTAAACATATTTACTATTCATTCCTGATAAAATTTGCAGACTGATGATAAACCAGCTGGATTTTACATGGCAGAAAAAATACATATTCGACTGATACAGGATAGCTTTCTGGTTGGCGATGTTAAAGGTAATGCCCGTAAAATCATAACCCTGTCACAACAGGCGCGCCAGTCCGGTGTCGATCTGGTAGTGTTCCCCGAGCTGGCCCTGTCCGGTTATCCACCGGAAGATTTGTTACTGCGCCAGGGTTTTATCCGGCAGATCGATACTGCTATCAAGCAGATCCAGCAATCGGTCACGGGTATTGACGTGGTGCTGGGTGCGCCACGCCATGATGGTGAGCAGTTATTCAACTCTGCCTTCTGGATCCGGGATGGTGAGCAACTGGCGGTGTATGATAAATATACTCTGCCCAATTATGCGGTATTTGATGAAAAACGGTATTTTAGCGGAGGGGATCAACCGGCGGTGGTGGCTTTAAAAGGGGTGACTTTCGGCTTGAGTATCTGTGAAGATATCTGGTATCCGGAGCCGGCCACACAGGCTGCAAAAGCCGGTGCCAAAACCATGCTGATACTGAATGCCTCACCCTATCATCGGGGCAAATACCAGGAACGACTGGACACCCTGCAGCAACGGATCCAGGAAACTGGCATGTCCATGTTTTATCTGAATATTGTGGGTGGTCAGGATGAACTGGTGTTCGATGGTGAGTCGATGGTGCTGGACAGTGCCGGTCAGTTGATTTCCCAGGGGCCGGATTTTGAGTCTGTGGCACTGGATGTATGGATAGATGACAAGGGACGGCTGGGGGCCGATCAGCCGTTATTGCCAGCGCCCTTATCCGAAGAGACCAGTGTTTATAAGGCATTAGTGACCGCGGTCAGGGATTATGTGGGCAATAATGGTTTTGATGGTGTAGTGATCGGTCTCTCCGGTGGGGTAGATTCCGCCCTGACACTGGCCATTGCGGTGGATGCCCTGGGTGCAGATCAGGTACATGCGGTGATGATGCCCTCTCGTTACACGGCCCAGATCAGTCTGGATGATGCCGCCGAAGAAGCCAGAAACCTGGGTGTGGATTATCGCATTATTTCCATTGAACCCAGTTTCCAGGCATTTCTGGAAACCCTGCATGAGGATTTGGCCGGGACTGAGCCGGATACCACCGAGGAAAACATCCAGGCTCGTTGTCGTGGTGTGATTCTCATGGCCTTGTCTAATAAACTGCGACGAATGCTGCTGACTACCGGTAACAAGAGTGAGATGGCGGTGGGTTACAGTACCCTGTACGGAGATATGGCCGGTGGTTTTGCGCCACTGAAAGATGTCAGCAAAACCCTGGTCTACCGCCTGTGTCATTATCGAAACAGCATCAGTTCAGTGATACCCCTGCGGGTGATCGAGCGAGCACCGTCCGCCGAATTACGTCCGGATCAGGTGGATCAGGATAGCCTGCCGGATTATGCGGTGCTGGATGCCATATTGGAACTGTCGGTGGAACAGGACCGGCCCAGGGCCGAGGTCATTGCGGCCGGCTATGATGAAGCCATTGTGGATCGGGTGATACGAATGGTGCAGCTCAATGAATACAAGCGGCGTCAGGCACCGCCGGGTGTGCGCATCACTCGCCGTGCATTTGGTCGGGATCGACGTTATCCCATCACTTCGGGCTATCGACGGGGCTGAAAAATACGCTATCATTGAGCCGGTTGAAAATTAATAGATCTGATGATCACAGGCCTTTAAAATGGCCTAAACAGGGGGATAGAATGAAAAAAATCGAAGCCATAATCAAACCCTTTAAACTGGATGATGTCCGTGCAGGTTTGACCGAAGTCGGTATTACCGGCATGACCGCCACTGAAGTAAAGGGTTTCGGTCGGCAGAAGGGGCACACCGAACTATACCGTGGTGCTGAGTATGTGGTGGACTTTATCCCCAAGGTGAAAATAGAGATTGTTCTGGAGGCCGAAAGGGTCGATCAGTGCATCGAGGTGATTACCAATGCTGCCAGAACCGGTAAAATCGGCGATGGTAAAATCTTTGTTACCGAGGTTCTGCAAATAGTCCGTATCCGTACCGGGGAGGTGGATAAGGATGCCATCTAGGGAGCCTCTGATCAAGTATATGATGGCTTCTGCGTGACCTGAAGTGTACAGTTGCAAGGCGCAAAGCGCAGTTAATGGCTTTAGTCCTTAACCAGGTTTTGCACCGGTTTTTGCTCCTGCAAAACCGGCATACATGCCATCCGTGGCAATAAACGAAGCAAATGTGCACTTCAGGGCTCGCCCATAGGGGCTTACAGGCTTGTCCATGCTCGGCGTTATGAATTTTCGACGGGCCCAACCTGCCTTCAAAGCCATGTCTTGATCACGAACAAGCCTGTAAGCCAGAAGCATCAGATACTTGATCAGAGGCTCCCTGAAATAAAAGGCTCCAAAAGGAGCCTTTTATTTCAGATCTGGTTTAAATTTAATTCAGTCGCGGAGGGGGTGTCATATCCGTTTCGGAGATTTCGGCGGTCTGGATAAGCTTATCTTGCTGATTGGCCTGGATCACCAGGCGTGTATCCGTAACCAGTTCCGGTAGATTCAGCTCGTTGTAGGCCAGTTCCAGTATTTGCAGTGCTTTACGGCTGGCTGGCGTCTGCTGATAATGTTCGATGGTGTACTGGGCACGGCGAGCGGCGGCCAGCCAGGCGCCACGTTTTAGATAATATTCAGCTACCTTGATTTCATGATCGGCCAGTTTGTTGCGCAGGAACAGCAGACGTTGGTAGCTGTCCCCAGCATATTTGCTATCCGGATAGCGGCGTACCAGGGTTGAAAAATCCTGTATCGACTGATTCAGGCTCCTGATGTCATGCTCGGCCGGGTCGCGGGGGAACCAGCCGTCAAGTATGCCGCCTCCACGCATGAAATTAGATAGGCCTTTTAAATACCAGGCATAGTCAACATGGGGATCGCGGGGGTTGAGTCGGATAAAACGATCTGCTGCGGCAATCGCGGAATCGGCTTCGTCGAACTTGTAATAGGCATAGGCGACATCGAGCTGGGCCTGCTTGGCATAGGGGCTGAAAGGGAACCGGGCCTCCAGTGTTTCCAGCTGTTTGATTGCGGTTTCGAATTCACCGGATTTCAATGCCTGGCTGGCTTCAGAATAGAATTCTTCTGCTGTCCAGTCGGCAAAAATATCAGTGATTTTAGAGTTTTCACTGCAGGCCGTTAGCAATATGGCAATAAGTAATAAAGAAAAATGTCGCATAAAACCGAGCTATCCAAAATTATTCAATGAGTTAGAATTCATCATTATACCTAAGTTCAATCTGTGACGCGCTATGACTGACGAAATATTAACCACAACTATTCCAGAACACTATGCCCGGCAGCGCCTGGATGCCGTGTTAGGTGAGCTATTTCCGGATTATTCCCGTAGTCGCCTGCAGCAATGGATTAAGGCGGGTAAAGTCATGCTGGACGGCCAGCAACCTCGGGCACGGGACAAGGTACAGGGCTTTGAAACCGTGGAAATCCATATCGAGCCGGAAGCACTGGATGATCGGGTGGAGGCAGAAAACATCGCCCTGGATATGATTTACCAGGACAATGACTTAATCGTTATTAATAAACCCGTTGGATTAGTCGTGCATCCGGCGGCCGGCCACCCGTCGGGCACATTGCAGAATGCTCTGTTGCATTATGAGCCGAAACTGGTTGAGGTGCCACGAGCCGGAATCGTGCATCGTCTGGACAAGGATACCAGTGGTCTGCTGGTGGTGGCGCGTAATCTGAAATCCCATAAGTCCTTAGTGGATCAGTTGCAGGCACGCAGTGTTCACCGAGAATATCAGGCTGTCGCCATGGGTTTATTAACCGCGGGAGGCACCGTGGATGAACCCATCGGTCGTCATCCCCGAGACCGCAAACGCATGTGGGTGCGGGAAGATGGGAAAGAGGCTATTACCCATTACCGCGTGACCGAACGTTATCGGGGGCACACTCGGATTAAGGTCAATCTGGAGACTGGGCGCACTCATCAAATCCGGGTACACATGGCCTATATTCATCATCCTCTGGTGGGGGATTCGGTATACGGCGGGCGATTGAAAATACCCAAGGGAGCCTCTGAGGCGCTAAAAACCAGTCTCAGGAATTTTAATCGCCAGGCCCTGCATGCCGGTCGACTGGGACTGATCCACCCGAGCACGGGTGAGGCCTGCGAATGGCAGTCTGAGATGCCGGAGGACATGCAGGCCCTGGTCCAGGTGCTGCAGGAAGATGCCGAGCATGACTGAATTCTTGATGCCTGACTGGCCGGCCCCGGCCAATATCCATGCTTACAGCTCCACACGTGGCGAGGGATTCAGCGAGCCGCCTTTCGATAGTTTCAATCTGGCCAGCCATGTGGGTGACCACGAAGCGGATGTGTTGCGCAATCGCCAGCAATTATTCCAGCAACTGAATTTGCCTGTTGAGCCCCTCTGGCTGGAGCAGGTCCATGGCATCGGAGTGCTCGAGGTGGCGACTGGAAACGCTGCTTGTGTGGGCGATGCCGCTTTTGCCCAGGAAGCCAGCCAGGTCTGTGCCGTGATGACCGCCGATTGTCTGCCGGTGCTGTTCTGTGATCGACAGGGACAGACGGTGGCGGCAGCCCATGCTGGCTGGCGAGGCCTGCTGGCCGGAGTGCTGGAATCTACCCTGGATGCCATGGCCTGTGAGACAGAGGATATTTTGGCCTGGATGGGTCCGGCCATTGGCCCTGATAATTTTGAAGTGGGTGAGGAGGTATATCAGGCCTTTGTGCAGCAGTCAGCAGATAGTGCGGCGGCCTTCAAAGCTCATCGTCCCGGGCATTATCTGGCAGATATATACCAACTGGCTCGGCTTCGTCTTCAAAGCCGGGGCGTGAATCAAATATACGGGGGCGATCGCTGTACCTTTCAGGAGCAGGATCGTTTTTTTTCTTTTCGTCGAGAGGGTCAAACCGGGCGAATGGTCAGTTTAATCTGGAGAGAACCATGATGTGGTCAGTGTTAACACTGGTCGGCGCCGATCAGAAAGGCATAGTAGCGGCAGTATCCCGTGCTCTGTTCGAGGCCGGTTGTCAGCTTGCCGAAGCGTCGATGATGCGACTGGGGGGCAATTTTGCCGTGATGCTGCGAGTCGCCCATGAGCAGCAGCTTGATCTGCAACAGGTATTGTCACAGGTCTGTCAGGAGATGAATCTGCATTTGCATCTGGACCAGGATATTGAGCTCAGTAGCCAGCCCATCGAACCCGATGTGCATATTTCTGTGTACGGAGCCGACCGTTTAGGCATAGTGGCCCAGGTGACCGGTGCACTGGCAGAAGCCGGGCTGAATATTATCGACCTGGAAACCGCAGTGGCCGGTGCCCCAGAGCGGCCGATCTACGTCATGTCTCTGGAAGGCCATGCCAGTCAGGGGATGGAGGCCCTGCAACAGGCCATAGCCGGTCTGGACCACAACATAGACATCAGCCTTACTCCCATCGATACCATGAGGGGCTGATGCCAGTGAAGGCAATTCTGACTTATCCGGATGAACGATTGAAACAGCTGTCCGAGCCGGTGGCGAGCCTGGATGATGCGGTGCTTGAATTTGTAAAGGAACTGGAGGCCGCCCGTCAGGCCGGGCCAGGTGCCGTAGGCATAGCTGCCCCCCAGCTAGGCTACGCCCGGCGTATTGTGATTGTGGATGTGTCTAATAGCCGAAAACCCTGTGATAATCATGGTCATCTAATCATGATTAATCCGCAAATCACCGAATGGGAAGGCATGGCCATGGGGCGGGAAGGCTGTCTATCAGTGCCGGACTTCACCGGTAATGTGATTCGGGCAGAGCGTATCCGTCTCGATTATATGGATGAAACCGGTCAACACTGCAATATCGTAAGCGCGGGGTTTGAGGCCCGGGCCATCCAGCATGAGCTGGATCACCTGGATGGCCTGCTGTTCCTGGATCGGCTGGTGAGTCGGCGTAGCGATCTGTTCAAGCGGAAGGTCTATAAAACCTGATCTGCGGTAGTTCCTTAAATAGCAGAATGAATTTAACATAAACAATGATTTAGGCTATTATTATAATGTTGCACAATAAAAATTAATGCCAAGTTGTCATTCTAATGGGAAAAGAAACCGATAATCTTGATTTGAAAGCACGCTTTGGTCATGTCATGCACCTGACCGGAGAGGGTGTTTGTGATTATCATCTACCTCCCAATGCCAGCCTCAATGTTTGCGATAACTGGGCGGCCATTCTGGGCTATGCAGTCGTGGATATTCCGGGAGTCCCCATTTTCAACAGTTGGTGGGGGCAGCAAATCCATCCCAGTGACCATGCGCGAGTCATCAAAACCTTCAACAGACTGTACTCTGGTGAAATCGAGCGCCTGGTATGTCAGTTCAAAATTCGTCACAAGGATGGCCATTATCTGGATGTGGAAGTGCTGGGTACAGCCCTGACTCGTGACCAGAAAGGCTGGGCGGAACATGTATTTACCGTGATGCGCGATTTACGATTTACCGATGACCGTTACTTGCAAATTGTTGAGTCATTGCAGGAAGGGATTTGGGTCATCGATAAAAACCACAACATGATTTATACCAACCAGCGTCTGCTGGATATGCTGGGATGCAACAGGGATGAACTGCAGGTTCAGCAACTGTTTCAGATGATGAGCGGTGACTATGCCCGTTCCTGCAAGGCCAAACTCAAACACCTCAAAGCTGGGACGAGTGAAAATTACGAAATCGAATTCCTGCATCAGGATGGCCATAGCCTGATGACCGAAGTGAGTATGACGGCCATGGAGGACGTATTTGGTATACCAGATGGATTTATTATTAGCGTCGTTGATATTAGCCAGCAAAGAACTCAGGCACTGCAGCTTAAAATGTTATCGGGTGCGGTTGAACAGAGTGGCACCATGGTGATGATTACCAACCGGCCAGGTGATATAGAGTACGTAAATCCCAAAGTATGCAAAGTCACAGGATATAGCACAGAAGATATTATTGGCCAGAAGGCCCGCATGCTTTTGTCGGAGGACAGTGCTGAGGCACAGCGAGCCCAGATGCTGGCGACCATCGATAAGGGTGAGGACTGGCATGGCGAAGCACATATACGCAAGAAAAACGGAGACCTGTTCTGGGCATTAACCACTGTTTCGGCCATTCATGACGAAACTGGGCAGATCAGTCATTACATCTCTGTCGGCGAGGATGTGTCGGAGCTGAAAGAGGCTCACCTGAAAATGGAGCAATTGGCCTATGTCGACAGTCTCACCGGATTAGCCAATCGCTTGCTGTTCCGGGATCGTCTGGAGCAGGTGTTGAAATCCGTACAGCGTAATACTACCCAGGCGGCGTTACTTTTCCTCGATCTAGATCAGTTCAAACGCATCAATGATTCATTGGGGCATGATGTGGGTGATGCCCTGCTGATGAAAGTGGCGGAAATGTTGCGCCAGTGTGTGCGTCATCAAGATACCGTAGCGCGCATGGGGGGCGATGAATTTGTCATATTGCTGACCGATGTCGATGGAATGGCCGGAGCTTCGGCGGTGGCCCGTAAAATCCTCAAGATTATGGAAAATCCCAATCGTTTATTACGTCATGAAATTATCGTCACTCCCAGTATCGGCATCACCATGGCCCCCGCTGATAGCCTGAATGCCGATATTCTTTTGAAAAATGCCGATCTCGCAATGTACCGGGCCAAGTCCATGGGGCGCAACAATTACCAGTTTTTCACTGAGGAGATGAATGCCCAGGTACTGGATAACTTGATGATCGAAAACGAATTGCGACAGGCCATCGATAATAATGAACTGGTTCTGGATTTTCAACCACAGATGTCCCTGCAAGCCTCTCAGCTGACCGGTGTCGAGGCTCTGGTACGCTGGATTCATCCAGAGAAAGGTCTCATGGATCCGATTGAATTCATACCCGTTGCCGAACAGGCGGGGTTGATGATTCCTCTGGGTGAATGGATATTGCGCAATGCCTGTCGCCAATGGCGGGAAGTGGAGAGGGAGGGTATGCCACCGGTGAAGCTGGCGGTGAATCTGTCGGCCCGTCAATTCAGGGATCAATACCTGCTGGAGATGATTCAGGATATTATGGCGGAAACCGACTTTAAGCCCATCCAGTTACAACTGGAAATTACTGAAACCACCCTGATGGATAATCTGGAGCATGCGGTTTCCATACTTGAACAGATCAAATCCCTGGGTATCTCCGTGTCCATTGATGATTTTGGCACCGGTTATTCATCGCTGAATTACCTCAAGCGCTTGCCCATCGATGAACTGAAAGTGGATCGTTCCTTCATTCGGGATATTCCGGAAGATACCGATGATATGGCCATTACCTCTGCGGTGATAGCCATGGCACATGAGCTCAAGATCAAGGTGGTGGCAGAAGGCGTGGAGACCCGTGAGCAGTGGGACTTCCTGAAGCAGAATAAATGCGATTATGGTCAGGGCTATCTGCTGGGCAAGCCTGCCAGGCCAAGGGAACTGCTTAAGCGGTTCGCTGACAAAACAGTTACTTGAAAATCTCTCAGTCACCCTCATCTATAGGGAGTCACAGATCAGGTATATGATGGCTTCTGCGTGACCTGAAGCGTGCACTTGCAAGGCGCAAAGCGCAGTTAATGGCCTTAGTCCTTAATAAGGTTTGCAACGCGGCAAATGTACGCTTCAGGCCTCGCCTTTATGCCCTTTGGGTACGAAGGGGCTTAGAGGCTTATCCGTGCTCGGCGTTATGACTTTTCGACAGGTGCCCAACCTGCTTTCAAAGTCATGTCTTGATCACAAATAAGCCTGTAAGCCAGAAGCATCATATACCTGATCAGTGACTCCCTAACATAACATTAGACTTTTTGAGGGTAATTCCATGCGAATGGATCGATTAACCAGCAAGTTTCAGGCAGCACTGGCAGAAGCCCAGTCGCTGGCCGTGGGGCGTGATCACCAGTTCATCGAGCCGGTGCATATGCTACTGGCTTTACTGGACCAGGATGGCGGTACCGCCAGACATTTGCTGACTCTGGCTGGCGCCAATGTCAATGGCCTGAGGTCACGGTTGGGTGAAGAGCTGGAGCATCTGCCACAGGTGGAAGGTAATGCCGGCGAAGTGCATATCTCCAATGATCTGGGTCGTTTATTGAATGTGGCTGACAAGTTTGCCCAGCAACACAAAGACCAATACCTTTCCAGCGAAATATTTCTACTAGCCTGTGTCGAAGACAAGAGCCGCAGCGGTGAGTTATTGCGGGAATTCGGAGCCACTAAAGACAAGCTTGAAGCCGCCATCGACAAGGTACGCGGCGGCCAGAAAATGGATGACCCGAATGCCGAAGACCAGCGTCAGGCACTGGAAAAATACACCATTGATCTCACCGAACGTGCGGAACAGGGTAAGCTCGACCCGGTTATTGGCCGTGATGAAGAAATACGTCGCACGGTCCAGGTATTGCAGCGTAGAACCAAAAACAACCCGGTGCTGATCGGTGAACCCGGGGTGGGTAAAACCGCCATTGTGGAAGGTCTGGCCCAGCGTATTGTGAATGGCGAGGTGCCGGAAGGACTCAAGCATAAACGCCTGTTGTCGCTGGATATGGGTTCCCTGATTGCCGGCGCCAAATTCCGTGGTGAATTCGAAGAACGACTGAAAGCCGTGCTCAACGATCTGTCGAAACAGGAAGGTCAAATCATCCTGTTTATCGATGAAATGCATACCATGGTCGGTGCCGGTAAAGCCGAGGGCTCGATGGATGCCGGTAATATGTTAAAGCCGGCTCTGGCCCGGGGTGAACTACATTGTGTAGGCGCCACGACCCTGGATGAATACCGTAAATATATTGAAAAAGATGCCGCCCTGGAACGTCGCTTTCAAAAGGTGCTGGTAGACGAACCCAATGTGGAAGATACCATTGCCATTCTGCGTGGTTTAAAAGAACGATATGAAGTGCATCACGGTGTGGATATTACCGACCCGGCCATAGTGTCGGCGGCCGTATTGTCACACCGTTACATCACGGATCGCCAGTTGCCGGATAAAGCTATTGACCTGATCGATGAAGCGGCCAGTCGCATTCGTATGGAAATGGACTCCAAGCCGGAAGCCATGGATCGTCTGGAACGACGATTGATTCAGCTAAAGATCGAACGTGAAGCTTTGATCAAAGAAGACGACAAAGCCTCCCGTGAGCGTCTAGCCAAACTGGAAGAAGAAATTGCCAAGCTGGAGCAGGAATTTGCCGAGCTGGATGAAGTCTGGGTGTCTGAAAAGGCCGCCCTGCAAGGCACTGCCAACATCAAGGAGAAACTGGAGCAGGCTCGGCTGGAGCTGGAAACCGCACGTCGCGCCAGTGATCTGGCACGTATGTCTGAATTGCAATATGGCCGTATTCCTGAGCTGGAAAAACAGCTGGATATGGCTGCCCAGGCAGAAATGCAGGAAATGAAATTGCTGCGCAACCGGGTCACCGATGAAGAGATCGCCGAGGTGGTGTCACGCTCGACGGGCATTCCGGTGGCCAAGATGATGGAAGGCGAGAAAGAAAAGCTGTTACGCATGGAAGACGAGCTGAAACATCGCGTGGTGGGCCAGGATGAGGCGCTGGCTGCGGTATCCAATGCCATCCGGCGCTCCCGTGCTGGATTGTCCGACCCTAATCGACCCAATGGTTCTTTCCTGTTCCTGGGCCCCACCGGTGTGGGTAAAACCGAACTGACCAAGGCACTGGCGGCATTTTTATTCGATACCGAAGAAGCCATGGTGCGCATCGATATGTCCGAGTTCATGGAAAAGCATTCGGTGGCGAGGCTGATTGGTGCGCCTCCCGGTTATGTGGGATATGAGGAAGGGGGTTACCTGACCGAAGCCGTTCGGCGTAAACCTTACTCGGTGATATTACTGGATGAAGTAGAAAAAGCTCATCCCGATGTGTTCAATGTGCTGCTGCAGGTGCTGGATGATGGCCGGCTCACCGATGGCCAGGGGCGCACCGTGGATTTCCGTAACACGGTGATTGTAATGACGTCTAATCTGGGATCGCAGTCTATCCAGGCCTTTGCCGGTAAGGATGATTATGAAGGCATGAAAGCCGCGGTGATGGAGGTTGTTGGTCAGCATTTTCGTCCCGAATTCATTAATCGGGTGGATGAAAGCGTGGTGTTCCATCCCCTGGGACGGGAACAGATCCGAGTGATTACTTCAATTCAGATCGGCTATCTACGTCAGCGTCTGCAGGACAAGGATATGGACCTGAATCTGAGTGAAGCGGCACTGGATAAACTGGGTGAGGCGGGTTTTGATCCGGTATACGGTGCACGCCCATTGAAACGAGCCATTCAGCAGGACCTGGAAAATCCACTAGCTCAGCAATTACTGGAAGGTAAATTCCTGCCAGGTGAAGCCATTGATGTCGATGTCGACGGCGATCGTTTAAGCTTTAAACGCGGGGCCAAAATCAACGCTGCGGCTTAACAATCATTCAGGCCCAGTCTCAGGTTGTCTGAGGCTGGACGATAAACTTTGCGTACCCATCGCTAAATTGAGCAGTCGTACAGTTACTCGGAGTGGGTAAGCTTGGTTGTAAGTCGTAAGTCGTAAGTCGTCAGTTGTAAGTTTTAAGACCTAAGACCTAAGACCTAAGACTTACGTCCTAAGTCGTTGCGCTACCTTCCTGTATCCCTTCAGTCAGGCTCACACTTTCTAGTTATTGCGGTTCGGTAGTAAAGCCAATAGCCACCGCAATACCGGTTACCAGCAATCCCGCCAGTACGCAAATAGGTCCGATACCGGTTTCAAGTAAGCTGTTGGCCCAGCTGAATTGAAAAACATTCGCCAGATACAACATGCCCGAATGCATAATGGTGCCGATAATGAATAACCAGCTGATCAGCTGCTTTAGCCAGCTGGCAACGGCGAGGAATACTATTACCAGCCCGGCAATGATATTGAGCACCGATTCCAGGTTGCCATGAGCGTGAGGTCCGCCTTTTATGCTGTCGATGGACGATTCGATATTGAACAGCTTGTTCAGGCTGAGTATGCCTCGGGTATTGGCTTTGGCGATGTCTTCAGCCGACAGGGCATCCAGCTCTTCTTCGAACTCGTTCTCCTGTAACGCCTGTAAGCGTCCAACATGTTGCTGCTTTTCAGCTACCGCAGCGCCATAGTCCTGATACATATCGACCATCACAGGTCCCAGGGCTGCGCTAAATACCAGATACAGAAAGCCAAATACAATATTCTTTTTACCAATCATGGTTCTCTCCCGGGGTATAAATAATCATTTTGATCTTGTTAGAGTCGATTCAGGTACGCGCCCTGAATCAGCTTGATTTTCCATTGTGCACGCTTTTATTACAGGATCAAAATGTTTCTATCAGCTGACCGGAGTGTGATTGATTTATGGCAGGCGTAAAAAAAGCCTCCAGTGGCGACAGCTGCTGGAGGCTTTATATTGGAATGGCTTAAGCTCTGCTTACAGGCCTGCGCTGGCAATAATGCCAATAGCGATGGTCTGGCCCGAGAGTATCGTTGCCTGTGTAGCCGCAATATTGATGTTTTGCAGCTGTTGGGTAGCGATAATATTATCCGCAGCAACTCCAATATTGTCGGCCATAGCGAGCATCAGGTCGGCCATTTCCAGAATGCGGTTGGCCATGATGCCAATGTCCGCTGACATTTGCAGCATACTCTGCATGGCCGATGTCAGACTTGGCTCTGAGATGAGCGTTGCCAATCCTTCACTGGCCAGGGCATAGCCTTCCAGCACGATCGCTAGTGAATTTAGCATCAGGCTCATGTCTGCCAGGGTCTCGATACTTTGCTGGTTGATATAAAAAGTATTGCTGGCTGCATCCAGGCTGATGGCTTCATCCATGTTGATGAACTGGTCTTTCAAGTTGCTAACATCGGTTGCTGAGGCCGATAAGTTATCGGCCAGGTTTATATCGGTAAGTACAGTGGTTGCCATAACCAGGGATAACCAGTTGCCATCACTGAGAAGGTTCTGCAGCCCTAGTGAATAATCATCACTGCTAACCACACTCACCAGAGTCAGAATATTTTCCTGAGTGGTGAGGATGGACGCCTGGGTCAGTGCGATATTCTGGTTCTGGATTTCCTGGGTTTCGATAATGCGGTCTGCCATCAGGCCGATGTTGTCGGACATAATGAGGATTTTATCGGCCATTTCAAGAATGCGATCAGCCATTGTGCCGATATCACTGGACAGTTGCAGCATGGCATTCAGGCCATCACTGATCTCAACCATGTTGGCGGTAGTCGAGATAGCGCCGATATCCAGCGATAAAAACTGGGCTTCATTGGCCAGAGCCACGGACATAGTGGACAGATCGCTGAGGGCTGTCAGGCTATCGGTATCGACACTTAACGGGCTGGGCAGACTCTGGTTCACCAGTGCGATGCTGTCGATCAGGGCATTCGTGCTACGGTTTATCGTCAACAGTTCATTACACATATTATCGGCAGTGAGCTGAGTGCCGCTCATCTGCAGGTTCAGGTCGTTACCCTGGCTCAACAGGTCCTGCAGGTCGGTGCTCAGGCTGGCCTGTGCCATGCTGCTGAAGATCAGCAGTGCAAAGCTTAAACCTGAAAATTGCAGGCCCAGAGTGAACCGTTTAATTACATTAGTCATGGAATTTGTCTCAATCATTTGTTTCATACTCGGCT
Organism: Gammaproteobacteria bacterium; assembly: GCA_048550535.1. Classification (GTDB taxonomy): domain Bacteria; phylum Pseudomonadota; class Gammaproteobacteria; order SZUA-229; family SZUA-229; genus CBDULX01. Next base: position 8,269 of record JBLYYN010000283.1, on the reverse strand, counting down.
GCAATTACAGGCTGTAACCAGCAATCACATTCACTGTGGCCGTGGTGGCCGTGGTTAGTGAATCCTGGGTCAGGCTGATATTGCTTTGCTGGATATTCTGGGTTTCCACAATACGGCCAGCCATGTCACCGATGTTATCGGCCATGATGATAATGTTGTCGACCATTTCCATAATGCGGTTGGACATTTCACCAATATCACTGGTCAATCTCAGCATACTGGCGGTGGCGTCACTTAGTATGGGCGTGCTGGTTAAAGGCGCCAGACTATTGATGGTGCTGGAATAAGTTTCCAGTGCCAGGGCCAGTGCGTTATGGATATTCGACAGGTCACCCAGCAGGGTCAGAGTATCGCCATTGATCGAGTGGCTGAGTTTTTCACTGTTGAGCATGATCTGGGCGTAGATGCTGTTTACGGCAGTGTTGACCGAGGCAACGCTCGATTCCAGAGCACTCAGTTCGATGGCCATATTGTCTTCATTCAACGACAAATTGCTCATGGTGCTGGACAAACCAGTGCTGTCATTGGCCAGGCTACTCAGCAGCAGGTTATAACCGAGTGTGCTAAAGCTGTCACTGAGGGCAATCATGTTCTGCTGGGTGGCTAGCATGGAAGACTGGGTAAGTGCGATATTACTGTTCTGCAACACCATGGTCAGCAAAATAGGATCTGCCATCAGGCCGATATTGTCAGCCATCAGCAGGATTTTGTTGGCCATTTCCAGGATTCGATCGGCCATGGTGCCGATGTCATCGGATAGTTGCAGCATAGCCGCCAGACTGGCCTGGTATTCAAACAGTTCGGCCAGATCGGAAAGGTTACTGATGTCCAGTGACATGTCCTTGATGCTGTTGGCCATGGATAGCGACAAATTGCTCAGATCATCCAGGGATGTCAGGTCATCCGTGGTGAGTGATACAGGGTTGCTCAGACCAGTGGTGACTGTTTCTATACTGGTAATAAGGTCCTGGATGGCGCTATTGGCCATCGCCAGTTCGGAGCAACTGTTGTCGGAGGTAATGCTGGTGCTGGCCAGCTGCATGTCCAGGGTGTCGGACTGGTTGACCAGATCTGTGAGTTGTGTACTCAATGTAGTGGCCTGGGCAGGCAGGGATGCTATTAACAGCCAGCTGGTTAAACCGATCAAGGCCAGAAGGCGAGCTCGGTTAGTGGAATTAACTATTTTCATTTAAAGTCTCTTAATCATTTGGCCTGATTCGGTCTGACAGGTGTATGGAGCAGAACATAGAATCAGGGGTGTAAATCAAATTTCACAAAATCATAATACAATATAATCAAATGCTAATGAATATATTTTAAGTGGGGGAAAGGGTTTGCGACGAACGGCGCAGTGCTGATGGCATTAAGTTTTAAATGATGGTTTTTATTATCTTTTACCACCGCCACTGGCCTTGAATAGCAGGCGGTCCATCATTCGGTAGCTGAGCAGTCGTTTCAGATAACCGAACAGATAAGTGGGAAAAGTGACGTAATAACGAACTCGGGGGCGTTTGGCCTCCAGGGCATGGATGACTCGTTTTAATACCGCTTCTGGGCCTAAGGTAAAGGGGGCTGCCGGTCCTTCCTGGTTGAGTCGCGCTATCATCGACTGGTACTGATTTCGATGTGCACTGTACTCAACATCGATATATTTCTGGAACGCGATAAAGGCATTGTGCCTGAACTGGCTGATGATGGGGCCGGGCTCGATCAGACTGACATGAATGTGGCTGCCAGCCAGCTCCTGACGCAGGGTATCGCTGAGGCCTTCCAGGGCGAATTTACTGGCATTATAGGCGCCACGATAGGCCATGGCGGCAAAACCCAGCACCGAACTGTTCTGGATAATGCGGCCATGGCCCTGTTGGCGCATAACAGGGATGATCAGATTGGTGAGCTCCACCCAGCCAAACAAATTGGTTTCGAACTGGGCACGCAAGGCGTCCCGGCTCAGATCTTCCACCGCACCGGGCAGGCCATAAGCGCCGTTATTAAACAGGGCATAGAGATTGCCACCGCTGCGTTCCAGAACCCGGTTCACAGCGTTTTTAATGGATACTGAATTGTTTAGATCCAGAGGCAGGCTTTCCAGCCCAAGACTGGACAGATGTTCCACATCCTCCGATTTACGGGCCGTGGCAAAAACCCGGTAACCGCGTTGCTGAAGGCCCTGGGCCACACACAGACCAATCCCGCTGGAGCAGCCGGTGATCAGGATGCTTTTCTTCTCTGTGCTCATCTAGGTGAATCTCTGTTAGATAAAAGGCGCAGAATACAGTTCATGTTGGTTTAATTGAAGCCCCAAATGCCTGCAAGTTAGACTTACCCATGGGTTACTCAGTATAATGGCCCGCTTTTTTATGCTTATGGGTAGATCGATTAATTCTGGATATGGCGGATTTTAAATCTCAAGATGCTTATTCATGGATTATTAGTTGTGCCCTCATGGGTTCGGGCAACCGGATCATGTCTTACATTTAACTCGGATTTGAATTATGCGCAGTCACTACTGTGGACAGGTTGATGAAAACTTGATCGACCAGGAAGTTGAACTTTGTGGATGGGTGAACCGTCGTCGTGATCACGGTGGTGTCATTTTTGTGGATCTGCGTGATCGTGAAGGTCTGGTGCAGGTGGTGTTCGATCCAGACCAGCCAGAAATGTTCGCCACAGCAGAGCGTATTCGTAATGAATATGTGTTGCGGGTTAAAGGTCGTGTCCGGGCTCGTGATGAAAGTGCGATCAACCCGAATCTGAAAACCGGCAAAATCGAAGTGCTGGGTCTGGAGCTGATCGTGCTGAACGCGTCGGAAACACCCCCCTTCCAGCTGGATGACCAGGGTGTGCACGAAGATATTCGCCTCAAGTACCGATATATCGATCTGCGTCGTGATGAAATGCAGCAACGCATGCGCATGCGTTCACAGGTGACTCGGTTCCTGCGTGATTACCTGGATGATCAGGGCTTCTGGGATATTGAAACTCCGATGTTGACCAAGGCCACGCCGGAAGGGGCTCGCGACTATCTGGTGCCCAGCCGTACTCATCAGGGCGAGTTTTTTGCCCTGCCGCAGTCACCCCAGTTGTTTAAGCAGTTGCTGATGATGTCAGGTATGGATCGTTATTATCAGATCGTACGCTGTTTTCGTGACGAAGATCTGCGTGCCGATCGCCAGCCCGAATTTACTCAGCTGGATGTCGAAACCTCGTTTATGGATGAGGATGGTGTGATGGGGATCATGGAGGACATGATCCGTGATCTGTTTGCCCATGTCCTGGAAGAAGCCCTGCCCAATCCATTCCCGCGTATGAGTTATGCTGAAGCCATGGCCCGTTATGGTTCCGATAAGCCGGATTTGCGTATCCCTATGGAACTGGTGGACATAGGTGATTTGATGGTGGATGTGGAATTCAAGGTATTTTCAGGTCCGGCCCAGGACCCCAAAGGTCGCCTGGTGGTTTTAAGGGTGCCCAAAGGGGCCGAGTTGAGTCGTAAGGATATTGACGGTTATACCGATTTTGTGGGGCGTTATGGGGCCAAGGGTCTGGCCTGGATCAAGGTGAATGATGTGGCTGCCGGTCGAGATGGCCTGCAGTCTCCCATAGTTAAATTCCTGCCCGATGAAGCACTAACAGCCATTATCGAGCGCACCGGCACCGAAAGCGGTGACCTGTTGTTCTTCGGTGCCGGCGATGCCAAAGTGGTGAACGAATCCATTGGTGCGCTGCGAGTAAAACTGGGTCAGGATCTGGATATGGTGGAGCGCAACTGGAAGCCTTTATGGGTGGTGGATTTCCCCATGTTCGAATGGAGCGACAAGGACAAGCGCTGGGATGCTCTGCATCATCCCTTTACCTCACCGAATACGGAAGATCCCGCCGAACTGGCGGCCAATCCTGGTGAAATGCTGTCCCGTGCCTATGACATGGTACTTAATGGCTGTGAGCTGGGCGGTGGCTCGGTGCGTATCCACAGTACCGAGATGCAGGATAAGGTGTTCGAAATACTGGGTATTGGCACACAGGAGGCTGAGGAAAAATTTGGTTTCCTGCTGGAAGCCCTGAAATACGGTTGTCCCCCCCACGCCGGACTGGCCTTCGGCCTGGATCGTATGGTCATGTTAATGACCGGTGCCGGTTCCATCCGTGATGTCATGGCCTTCCCGAAGACCCAGACAGCGGCCTGTCAGCTGACCAGTGCGCCCTCCGGGGTTTCAGATGCTCAGTTGAAGGAGCTGAATATCCGGATACGCAAGCCTGTGGCGGAGAATTCCTGACGAAACTGAAAGGGTTCTGGTCGTTAAAGCGCAGCAGAACCCTTGATTTCATTGGGGTTTAAAACTAAGCAGGACTCTCCATTCAGAGATAGTTTCTTTTTTTTCACAAGGTTTATCTTTAATTCTGTAAAACGGATATGAAACAGACAACTTATAAGCGACCAGAATCGGTGCTGGTACTGGTTTACACCAGAGCTGGTCAGGTTCTATTAATGCATAGATGCCAGCCGGAAGGTTTCTGGCAGTCGGTGACCGGCAGCCTGCATTGGGATGAAGAACCCCAGCAGGCGGCTATTCGTGAGCTCAAAGAAGAAACCGGACTGGATTTAATGCCGGTGGACTGTCGAATGGAAAACCAGTTTCCGATATTGCCGGAGTGGCGCAGTCGTTATCATCCCGATGTGATGGAAAACCGGGAATACCTGTTTGCGGTTGAGCTGGACAAGCCTTGTAAAATCCGACTTAACCCCAATGAACACACTAAGTATGAATGGCTGGATTGTAATCCGGCCATGCAACAATGTTCCTCCTGGACTAATAGCCAGGCCATTGAGATTCTGGTCATGAACCGACGGGCTGATTAACTTATGAATGCCGTAGCCATACAACCCTATGCTTTACTCGACGATGCCGAATGCGAGATCCGTATATTGGCGGCGAAGCAGAAACTGGGTGATCGCCTGGTCATACTGGGGCATCACTATCAGCGCGATGAAGTGTTCAGGCATGCAGATTTTTCCGGCGACTCCTTAAAGTTGTCTCGTGAAGCAGCCAGCTCCAATGCTGAATACATCGTGTTCTGTGGTGTGCATTTTATGGCGGAAGTGGCAGATATTCTGTCACGACCCGAGCAGGTTTCTATTCTCCCCGACATGGCAGCCGGTTGTTCCATGGCCGATATGGCCGACCTGGCCCATGTGGAGAAAGCCTGGCGTGAACTGTCTGAAGTGCTGGATCCCGACCAGAGTATCACCCCGGTTACCTACATCAATTCTGCCGCTGACCTGAAAGGTTTCTGTGGTCGGCATGGCGGTATCGTCTGTACCTCCACCAATGCTCGTCATGTACTGGACTGGTCGTTCAGCCAGCGTGAGAAAGTGCTATTTTTCCCGGACCAGCATCTGGGACGCAATACCGGCTACACCATGGGTTTGAGTCTGGATGAAATGGTGGTATGGGATTATGACCAGCCTATGGGTGGACTGACTCCGGAACAGATTAAAAATGCCAAAATGATTTTGTGGAAAGGTTTCTGTTCAGTGCACCAGATGTTCCAGCCGGAACAGATCGATAACTTCAAGGAAAAATACCCGGAAACCATAGTCATCTCCCATCCTGAAAGCCCGTTTGCAGTGTGCCAGAAATCCGATTATGTCGGTTCCACCGAATACATTATCAACACCATCGCCAATGGTGAACCCAATACACGCTGGCTGGTGGCTACTGAACTGAATCTGGTGAATCGCCTGAATGAACAGTTTCAGCATCAGGGTAAACATGTGCATTTCATGTCGCCCACCGTGTGCATGTGCTCCACCATGTTCCGTGTAGACCCTCAGCATCTGGCCTGGGTACTGGAAAACCTGGTGCAAGGCAAAGTGGTAAACCAGGTATCTGTCCCAGCCGATGTTGCCGAACAGGCCAGGGCAGCGCTAGATCGCATGCTGGAAGTCTCGCTTTAAGTATCAGAGAGCATTTTTGCCACAGAGACACAGAGACCACAGAGTTTTTTCTTAGTTGTTCACGGTACTGTTTGAAAAACCTTCATTTATTCTTTCTCCGTTTTCTCTGCGACTCTGTGGCAAACGCTTTAAATTAAATAAACAATTCACTTTATACTTCTGATTCTTTTGGGTATGTTAAATGCCATGACTGAAGCAGTGGTGTTGATTCATGGTATCTGGATGACCGGTTCCGAGATGTGGCGTTTGCGCCGACATTTAACGGCCTGCGGGTATGAATGCTATGTGTATAAATATTCCAGTATGCGAGCCACGCCGGAGCAGAATGCGGACCAGCTGAATGAATATGTACAAACGATCAAGGCGCCGGTAAAACATTTTGTCTGTCATTCCCTGGGTGGTCTGGTGCTGTTGCATCTGTTTGATAAATACCCGATTCAAAAACCCGGTCGAATTGTGTTCCTGGGCACACCGGTGAACGGTAGCCGGGTGGCACAGAAGCTGAATCATACCCGGCTCACTCGTTGGTTGCTTGGGCGCAGTGTGGAAAATGGCGTATTGGGCGACAGACCCAAATGGATGAAATGGCGTGACCTGGGAGTGATCGCCGGAACTTTACCGCTGGGCGTGGGGCTGATGGTGGGCGGCCTGGATGGCCCCAATGACGGCACCGTGGCCGTTGAAGAAACCCAGCTTCGCGGTGCCACCGATTTTATTAGCCTGCCGGTGAGTCATACCGGTCTGTTACTGTCACGGGAAGTGGCGACCCAGGTAGTGACTTTCCTTCGTGCGGGCAAATTCGGGGACGTGGCGACCAACCTGTTATTTGATGCAACGGGTTAAAACAAGTTGGAAGTTATTAGTCGTAAGTCGTAAGTTGTAAGTTAAAAAATAACAAATGATTGAAGCTCCCGCATCCTGCTCACGCCCCCCTTACCTACGTCCATGTAGGCAACGCGGAGGCACAGAGATTTATGCCCTTTGGGTACTCAAAGGGGTTTTATATGTGGTGCCAGCGTATTGAGTGCCTTATTTGTATACATATTAGCTAGAATTTATTTCATTAAGGCATAAACCATTGCCTAAAGTTACCTAAACTCAGTGAGCAATAGCAACAGCCTTTCTCTGCCTACCCAAAGGGCATAAATCTCTGCGTCTATCTTTTCAGTATTTCTATCCCTACACCTGATCACAGCACAATGCTAAACTGTGCTGCAATTTAATATTTAGTAAGGGTATTTCTCAGGTACAGTCGGGAAGTGCCGAAAAACGATGATGAGGTTGTTATGGCGGGTCATAGTAAATGGGCCAATATCAAGCACCGTAAGGCGGCGCAGGATAAAAAGCGCGGCAAGATTTTCACCAAGCTGATTCGTGAAATTACCGTAGCGGCTCGTGGTGGCGGTGGTGGTGATCTGGAATCCAATCCGCGACTGCGACTGGCGGTGGACAAGGCTTTGAGCGCTAACATGACTAAAGACACCATCGACCGTGCCATCAAACGGGGTACCGGTGAAGGGGATGATGCCCATTACGAGGAAATCCGTTATGAAGGTTATGGCCCAGGGGGCACTGCCGTGATGGTGGATTGCATGACCGATAATCGCAATCGCACTGTCTCCGAAGTGCGTCATGCCTTCAGCAAGTGTGGCGGCAATCTGGGTACGGATGGCTCTGTGGCCTATATGTTTAAAAAAACCGGTATTTTGAGTTATCCGGCGGGTACCGATGAAGATACGATTATGGCTGCCGCCCTGGAAGCCGGTGCGGAAGATGTGCTTAGCAATGAAGATGGTACGCTGGAAGTGATTACTTCGCCGGAAGAGTTCATGGCGGTTAAGCAAACCATGAAGGCCGCAGGGTTTAAAGCGGAAGCGGCAGAAATTATCCAGAAACCGGATACTGACACCGAGGTTAACCTGGAGGATGCAGAAAAAATCATGCGTCTGATCGATATGCTGGAAGACCTGGACGATGTACAGGAAGTATATTCCAATGCCGATTTTTCCGATGACATCATGGTCCAGTTGCAGGCCTAGCTGGTGATTCGAATTATTGGGATAGACCCGGGTTCACGCCAGACTGGCTATGGGATAATCGATTCCGATGGTCAAACCAGCCATTATGTTGCCAGCGGATGTATCTATGTGAAGGGCGATAACCTGCCCGAGCGACTGGGCAATATTTTCAGCCGGGTCAGTGAGCTGGTAATCGAGTGGCAACCGATAGAAATGGCCATAGAACAGGTGTTCGTGAACAAGAACGTGGATTCCGCGCTGAAGCTGGGCCAGGCGCGCGGTGCAGCCATCT
>JBLYYN010000282.1:0-2763 GCA_048550535.1 Gammaproteobacteria bacterium | reverse complement strand
TATGAGTCTCTTTTTGAGTTAATTATTGGCTTTTTCATTAACGTTACTATAACATAATCAATGACTTATACCTTAACTTACTGGCATTGGGGTCAGAACGAAATATTTCCAGCGCATCCAGACTACTTGTCATTACAGTCGCCTGATAGCCAAGAGTTTGAAGACGTTTTTTGGTAAGACCAGCAATACTGGCATCGTCATCAATAATAAGAATTTTTTCTTTGCCTCCAGGAAGTGGGGCAACATATTCAAGCTTATCATCAGTAGCTGTCTCACATCTTGGAAAATACAGATTAAAACTGGTTCCTTTACCCGGCATACTCTCGACAGTAATCAAACCATCGTGACTCTTCACTATCCCATGCACTACTGACAGGCCCATGCCTGAGCCTTTTCCAAATTCCTTAGTGGTAAAATAGGGCTCAAATATGCGTTCAAGTTGTTCTTCCTTTATACCAACACCCGTATCTATAACCGAAAGTAATAGGTAGGCACCTGGCTTCAAACTTGAACCATTTTTCAGTTGATCAGCGATTAGCTCAACTACACTCACATCAACCCGCAAAACACCGCCCTCATCTTCCATCGCGTGAAAAGCGTTAGTGCACAGATTCATCAGGACCTGATGGATTTGGGTAGGATCCGCTAAAATACTGCCACAGTCAGGATCAATGTTGGATTCAATCCTGATAGTAGTCGGAATGGTGGCGCGGATAAAATTTAAAGTTTCCTGGATTAACAGCCGGACCTCTACAGCTTCACGACTTTGTTCTGCTTTACGGCTGAAAGCTAGTATCTGTTTCACTAAATTCTTTGCGCGATTCCCAGCTTTTAATACTTCATTTAAATTACGTCTTGCAGAACTCCTGCCTGGAACATCATCTCTTGCCATCTCGGCATAACCCAGAATAGCCGCCAGGATGTTGTTAAAATCATGTGCTATACCTCCAGACAAGGTGCCAATCGCCTCCATTTTTTGAGTTTGGCGAAGTTGTGCCTCAAAAACCTTATTCTCTTGTTCCGCTTTTTTACGCAGGGTAATATCTTGAAAAATACAGGCCAAACGGTTATCCAATAGCGTGTAAGCTGTCATTTCAAGATGTTTATTCAGTTCAGATGAAAAATACTCGAAAGTTTTCGGCTCACCACTCAGGCTTATCTGGCTAACGATTTCGATCCAGTGCTTGGCTTTATCCGAAAATAGCTCCAGCAGGGTCTTACCAATCAGGTCATTCGCCTTGAAGCCGGTTATCCTTTCATAGGCAGGGTTAATACTGAGGAAACGGTAATCCACTGGTCGATTATTTTCATCAAAAATGGTCTCAAAAATGCAATAACCATCAGGCATTTTATCAAACAGGCTTTTATAATTCTGTTCAGCCACACGAATCTCGGTAATATCTCGGGCAATACCTCCCACCCCGATAAGACCACCCGAATCATCGTAGTGGAAGGATGACAACCAGAGCACATTATGTGATTTACCTGTTTTTGTATTTAGCTGCCTGTTTTCAATCTTGGCCTGTTGCGTTTTATTAGCCACACAGTTATTAAACCATTCCAACGTTTTCTCGCGATCATCTGGGTGTACAAACTGAAAAGCAGATATGCCAATGCATTGCTCAGGGCCGATACCCAGCATTTTTGTGGCAACATGATTGACAAACGTAATATGTCCATGCCCATCCGAATGAGTAATAAGGTCATCTGTCCCTTCAATCAGGTCACGATATTTTTCCTCGCTCTCCCGGAATGACAGCTCGGCCTGGTATCGGTCTTCCTCTCGTTTAAGCAAAAGACCGACTAAAAATATGCCTAAGAAAATGGCACCACCATAGGGCAAAGTCATGGTCTTCATTAATTTCCAACCGGTCTCCATATCCCCGACAAAGAGAAACCCAGGCAGAATAATGAACACAGCTATTAACGCGCTAACAGCAGCCTTTTGCATTGAATCAAAACGGCCGCGAAAACGGTTCAACCCTATACCGGCTATGGCTGCCAGACCCAGACCAATAACGCCTGCAAAAGTGCCATCTCCTCCTAGATATATTCGGAACGCTCCTGCTATAGCGGCGCTAATCATCGCAGATAAAGGTCCACCGAAGGCACCACTCAGGACAATGATCGCATTTCTCTGATCGACAATCACACCTTCAAATACTGGAATTTTGGCATACATACAGCCAATGGCGAAGATGCCGAAAGACAAGCCGAGAGCAAATTGACGCCTATACCAACTGGATTGCTTAAACCGGACTAACAGGTAACTATAGATAGCAACCAGAGCAATAAAAATTGCCAGGTTGTTGAATAATGAAAAAAACAGCTCCACCCCATAAATCATAGAACATCCTGATCGTTCAATGAATTGTTCTTATAAACACCCAAAAACTCTGATTTGATTAAATACCCTTATTATTCTAGTACGCTTTTTCTGAGGAAAACAGGATTAGAGAGTGATGACACTTACTTAAGTCAAATAAATCCAGCTTAGTCAGCACTTGAATAACAATCATTCTCAATATTGCAGACCCTTTTGCCTGGATTCCAGTTTGAATTCGGTATAGTGCCGCTGATCCAGCTGAAGCAAAGCTTGTTTAAAAAACACGAGGCTAATGTGAATAAAGCCTGGATAACAGCTTTAAAAGAAACGGGTTTGTGGAATTTTAAAGGAAACTAGGCGGCTAATCATCAGCCCTGAAGCTGAGGTTTGCTAAATAAAACCAAAAGCTTTGCCACAGAGCCGCTGAATCTACTGAG
>JBLYYN010000281.1:0-7620 GCA_048550535.1 Gammaproteobacteria bacterium | reverse complement strand
CTTCGATGGGTGCTTCGGCTGTGTTAATGTTTGCAGTACCCCATGGCCCCTTGTCTCAACCCTGGGCATTGGGCTGTGGACATCTGGTCTCTGCAGTTATCGGTGTGAGCTGTTATCTATTTATTCCAAATCTGTTTGTCGCTGCAGCTTCGGCGGTCGGACTTTCGATTACTGCCATGTATTATCTGCGTTGCATTCATCCACCCGGTGGTGCTACAGCGCTGACAGCAGTGGTGGCCGGATCCAGTGTGCATGCGCTCGGTTACATGTATCTGCTAACCCCGGTATTGATCAATGTGGTGATCATATTCTCTGTGGCTATTTTTTTTAATTATGTCTTTCCCTGGCGTCGCTATCCGGCTGTGTTGATGGAGTACTCAGCTAAACGCCCTGAATCGAATGTAAAGGTGCAGGAGTCCGAACTAAGTCATACCGATCTCGAATATGCACTGCAACAAATGAACCTGTTCGTGGATGTTAGTCGTGATGATCTGGAAAAAATTTATCATCTCGCACGCCATCGAGTCGATGAGGAAACATCAACTCAACAGATTAAACTGGGTCATTATTACAGTAATGGTGAGTATGGTAATAACTGGTCTGTACGCCAGGTGGTTGATGAGTCAGATAATCCACGCCCGGGGAGGGACCAGGTTATATATAAAGTTGTTGCCGGTAAGAACCGACGCAGTACGGCTGCTATAAGTCGTGAGGAATTTGCACAGTGGGCCAGGTATGAAGTTTATTTAAATGAAAATTCCTGGCAACGGCTTACAGATACAGCCAATTGTGCCAGTGCTATCTGATTGAACTTATAGAGGTATCCGATGAGCGAACAGCATCCAAGTGAATTGAGACATGAAGATTTTAAGAACGCCATGGCAGAAATGGATTCGTATATCGATATTACACTGGAGGACCTTATGCAAATCAACCGTATGGCCCTGAAGCATGCACAGCTGCGAGAAGCCGAAAAACTATTGGTACGCGATTTCATGACCACTGATGTTGCTACCGTGTTGCTCGATACTTCGTTGCGGGAAGCAGCCAGGATTCTGCTGGATTTACGGATTAGCGGCCTGCCTGTTGTCGATGAGAAAAGTAAACTGGTCGGTATTGTGACCGAAGCGGATTTTTTATCGGCATTGGGTATTCCTTCTCATCATCCTGCCCATAGTCTTTGGCAAACGCTGGAGTCAATGTTCAGGTATCAGCCCCGTCCTGTTAGTACGCCGGTCAGGGTCGCTGAAATAATGGCGCAACAGGTCATTACCATTACTAATGATAAAAGCCTGCACGATGTCATTGATACCATGAAACGGCATCATATTAAAAGACTGGTGGTGACTAATGAGCAACAACAGGTTGAAGGGATCATAACCCGCTCCAATCTGGTTAAAGTATTGTTACAGCAGATCCTTTGATACCTGACTGTGAATGTGATGGAAAATTAAACTTGTATTTAAATTATATCTTATGTAGGGTCGTGACTTTAAACATGCATATGATATATATCATATAGGAGGAAGTGGTTATGTCGAGTTTATATGAACGCCTGGGTGGGCAGCCTGCCGTGGATGCTGCCGTTGAAATATTTTACCGTAAGGTGCTGACGGATGATCGCATAAACGAATACTTTGATGGTGTTGATATGGAGCAGCAGATCAACAAGCAAAGGGGGTTTTTGACCATGGTGTTTGGCGGGCCGAATAATTATAACGGCCATGACATGCGAGAAGGCCACAGGCATCTGGTCGCCCGTGGTCTGAATGATAGCCATGTTGATGCAGTTATCGAGTTGCTGGGGCAGACTCTGCAGGAACTCGGTGTGGCTGAAGCCGATATTCAGGAAGTTGCCAGTATCGCAGGGAGCGTTCGCAATGACGTACTCAATCGATAAAGCAGCAGGCATGGATATCCTGTTTGAGGATAAACAGATCACGCTGTCAGCAGGGCAAACAGTTTTGTCGGCTCTGCTGGACCATGGGTACGATATTCCTAACAGTTGTCGCGCCGGACTCTGCCAGAGCTGTTTAATGCAGGCAGTTGACGGGCAGGTGCCTGATGATGCACAGCAAGGCCTGAAAGATACGCTCAAGGCACAGGGGTACTTTTTGGCCTGTAGCTGTCAGCCCATCGGTCCCATGGTGGTTACATTACCGGCGGCAAACAGCTTGCGTCAAACAGTGAGCGTACTCGAGCATACTTTGCTTAATCATGATGTTGTTCGATTGCGTATGAAAGCCGAAAATGATTTCGGTTACCGTGCAGGACAATACACGACTCTGTGGCATCCGGATAATATCGGCCGAAGTTATTCATTTGCCAGCACACCTCAACTGGATGATTACCTGGAGTTTCATGTACGTCGTGTCGATGGTGGCCAGGTCAGTTCATGGTTGTTTGATTCTGTGAAGGTTGGTGATAGTCTGCAAATTCAATCAGCGGCGGGTGATAGTTTTTATTTGCCAGGCAAGCCAGAGCAACGACTCATACTGGCCGCTACAGGTACTGGATTGTCGCCGTTGATTGGTATTGCTCGTGATGCCCTGCAGCAGGGGCATCAGGGTGATATTCACCTGTTTCATGGCGCCACCAATATGGATGGGCTTTATTTGCATCAGGATTTACTGGATATGGCTCAACAGCATAAGCAATTTCATTACCACGCCAGCGTACTGGATATTGATAATATACACTCGAATGTCTCAACTGCTCCAGTTGAAAAGCTGGTTCTGACAGTCGCTCCGAATCTAGCAGAGTGCAAGATTCATTTATGCGGTGCGCCAGATCTGGTTAATTCGTTGAAGAAAAAACTCTTTCTATCCGGAGCGAGCATCAGCAATATTTATACCGACCCATTTATCATGACTCCAGTAATATGAGGTCATTCAAAAGCAGGCACTGATGATATGCAACTGACGCACTACACCGATTATGCTTTACGCGTGTTGATTTTTCTGTCGCTACAGGAAAATCATGAGCGGGTCACGATTAACGATATATCTGAACATTTTGAAATTCCCCGTAATCATTTGGTCAAAGTCGTGCATCGTTTAGGTCAACTGAACTATATAAGGACTGTACGCGGAAAAAACGGTGGTATCTCATTGGGTGCTCATAGAAACACCCTGAAAATTGGTGATGTGGTCCGTAACATGGAAGCTAAACTGGAGATTGTGGATTGCTCATCGCCCTCGGATTGCCCAATTCAGCATCAATGTAAACTTAAGAAAATACTGAATGAGTCAAGGGATGCTTTTTTACAGGTACTGGATCAATATACATTACAGGATTTATTGCATCGCCCTGATCAACTTAAGTCATTACTGCACTGGCATATAAATTAGTGTTAGAGGGAGGGGTGCTACTTGCTTTCTCTCACGGCATAAGGCCATCCCTGGCCAAAATAGCTTTTTTAAATATTGTTACTGCATCTTTAAGTGTTAATGAAATTTTAGGATGTTTTATTATTCCATCTGAGTCAAGCTGCTGCCTAATAGTGGAACTGATATGGATGGCTCTTCAATAATATCCCCAGACATGGCTTTAATCACCTTTCATAAAGCGTTCTGGGCTTGAGATGCTCTTGGAGAAGTATTAAACTGAGCTACCGGCATATTCACGAATTCTTCACCAGCCACTAGCCATCTAATGTGTTTTTGAGTACACCGCTAATTCCATGGGCATATTCCGGGCTTGTTATTTCAGGCCATCTGATTGCTCAAGCGCTTCGCACAGTTTGATAACTGGGGAATATATTGAATCTCTAAATCAGGGTTAAATAGTGGTATTTACCGATTCCTTCAAACGGTATGATCTTCAAGCCCTTAGGTGCTAATTTACTCAACGCGTGTATAAGCGCAGTATTATTATATAGGAGGCCTTTCTTAAACTTCCGGATATAGCCACTATTTTTATTCCTTCCATATATAGGCCAGGTAGTTATCGGTATGCTGTTAAGTGTTAGCCATTGTCTATGCTGGGTGTAGTACATTATGGCTAGGGTATAGAAGTATTAATAGTGGGGCATTATGTAATTCAATGCATAAATAGACGGTATAGTTCCTGTTTTTAATAAAACCCTAAGGTACTGATAGAGAGATTGTTGTGATATTTGCCGTCTCACTCTTTGATTGTCGCTGATGCGGCGACGGCATTTATTGTCAGTCATGATTACTCTAAAGATAAGCCACCGGTATTAAATTTTGTGTTTTCAACCTCACAACTTGCACCGGTTTGATCAATCGCTTTTTTATACTGGTTGGCTTTTTCGAGAGGCAGGTTCTCCTTGATAACAGTCGGTGCAGAGTTGAGAAGTTGTTTGGCCTTGTCAGCTGTTATCTTAAACAGTTTCGCGAAGGCTTCCTCTACATAATATTCGCCTTTGCCAGCCTGGTAGCCTTTTAAGACTACGCTATAATCATCATCAGACATAAATAACTCCAAATATTTTTGTCAACGTATTGAAATTTATAACATTATACATTTTTAGTCACTATTTCCAATGATTTATCAGGCTGAAGTTAAATATCATGATAGATGGCAGCTAAATCTATGTGATGAGAATCCTGCCAGTAAGAAAGACGACTAATGGCAGGTCTGGTTAGGGGAGGGTCCTGGTCTCGCTGAATGGCTGAAAATATGATTTAAAACAGTCTTATTTGAAAGCGGTGGCTTGTTCATTGACGGCCTGTCTGTAAGTGAATTGTGATAATGTAGGTTTTAATATGAGTGAGTAACAGGATTCGGTAAAGCATTTAAATTAAGCAGCGATTTATCTAAATCATGATAGGCACTGGTTGCAGGAGTAGATGACTATCCAGGTAAGTATTCCTGATTTCGTGTAGTAAATACTTCATTTTAACGCCCCGTTAAAAATATGAAGGGTCAGCTGCTCCTCAAAATTTAATCAGAAACTACATAGTTATTTTGTTGGTAGCAAATCCTTGGTAAAGCCGTTTTTTCTGGCTGTTCCATACTCGCACTAGACTTTAGTTTAAAGCCAAAGGGTATGAATCCATGAGCATCCTTCCCTAGTGTTCAGTTGTGATTATTCATGGTCTTATAGCTCTGGAATTTCTGTATTGTATTTACCAGGCTGGATCTACAGGTGTTTATCATTAATGGTATATATTGCCGTTATGTTTGAGCAAGCCTTGGGTGTAGGTGGTTGTGTTCAAAATGGCGAGGTAATATGGCGGTTTTGAGGATTATTATACAGAATAGGACCATGTTTGACTGATGTTCCAGGCACCATAATCATATTGTTGCTTGACATGTATACCGGGAAATTTTCCCGATATGGCATATAAGTAATCAACTTACAATGTTCTTAGTTAATCTGGGAGAAAAGCCTATTGAGCAAATAAAGATGTACTTATAACCTCATAGTATTATTAATAACAAGATTTCTATAAGGTAGTGCAGGAATTTATATTATGAACAAATCTAAACTACGCATGTTTATCATGATTTTGTCTGTTTTGGTTCCACAAACGGTGCTTGGTGCATATATTTTTACTGCACCACCCCGAGAAACGACTGAAGAAGGTTATAAGGTATATCAGCCAATAGCTGATTATTTAACAAAGACAACTGGCCAGCAGTTTATATATAAGCATCAGGATACCTGGGATGAATATGTCAAAGGTATGCGTAGCGAAAAATATGACCTTGTGTTCGACGGGCCTCATTTTGTGGACTGGAGAATTCATAATATTGAACATCGTACTATAGTTAAAATACCTCATCTACTTCAATGGCGAGTAATTACCCGCAATGATGATACATCGATTACTAAAATTGAAGATCTGGTTGGTAAAAAAACATGTGCACCGGGTTCTCCTAACTTCGGCATGTTAAATCTATTCAGTCATTTCAAAGATGAAAGCAAGCAGCCTGTTCACGTAGAGGTAAAAGGCTGGAACAATGTATATGAAGGTGTAAGATCCGGGGATTGTGTTGCGGGTGTGTTGCCAAAGAAAAACCATCAAATATACGACAAAGAGGGTAAGTATACTAAGTCCATACATACTCATTTGCCATACCCAAACCAGGCAATCACCGCGAGTAAGCGTATATCCGATGGCTTAAGGCTGGAAATACGCTCTGCGCTATTGTCTGAAGAAGGGCATAAAGCACTGGAAAATTTACGCAAACGTTACACAGGTGGATCAAAACTAGTTTCAGCAGTCGAGGAAGAATACGATAGCATCCACTCACTTCTAATCAAGGCCAAGAGCTTCAGTTCTCAATATCATGATGAAAAAAGTGAACTGATATATCAGTTGGTTAATAACTAAAATACAGTTTATGACAGCAGATCTGGTAGTCATCTTATTCTTATGAGATGACTGCCAGGGGAGCTCATTCAAATTGTCATTGTGTTAGTGGCTGTCTTCATGATATTTTCTCCATGCATTACTCTAGACAATAGCTCCTCGACAGCTGCTCGTAATTGTAGATCGGCTATACTTTCTAAATTCATTTAGTCGTACCGATTCCTTCCCTGGAGTCGTAGCTTTCCACGTCATGCGTTCGTAATTACCTAATTCCTGTAGGCATCCCTCTGTTCGAAATGGCAACACATCTGGGGTGCCTGTGTATAATATCTGTAGGTTCATGGAAATGATCTGTATTAATGCCCGATCTGTTAGGCAGATTATTGATCAGCTTATGTTATTGTCTGAGAGGATTTATTGCTCCTTATCGTTATCAATAGGGTGTGTGGTATTTATGTCATTTTTGAACGAGTCAAACCCAATAATGCTTTTGCTGAGTTGTTCATATGCTGGAGGCTGATATTGTAAATGACAGTAGTAATTGCCATGTTTGTCATTAAGTATTTTAGTTGGAGAAAAAACATACTGCTTCCAGTCCTTTGCATAGAGTGATTCATAAACACCTGAGGATCTCCAGAAATCAGGGACGATAGAGTTAAGTGCTAATTTCTTGGTTAATTCTGCAGGTGCATACTGGCTTTCGGCAATTTCCCATTGGCTACGCATTTCTTCTTCGGTATAAACGAGCAGGCGGTAGTAGTCATTAGTATTTTTACCGAACATTAAAACGCCATAGGGGTCAGTAGTTAAATAGTATTCACAGATATCATATTTGTCTAATAATTCTAAAAAGTAGAATTTGAATGTATTATCACTTAGAAAATCTGGTATTTCTGCACCTGAGGTGAAAAAACGCCGGTTAATTTCAGTAAAGTAAGCATGTTGCTGTTTATATATGATTGAGTTTAGTTTTTCACTCAACTGAGGGTCGTTTTTGTTCAAATAGGCACTAATTATGCCGTCATTCAAGGCGTTGATGGCATCACTGGTGTCGAATACGCCGGTTAGTAGTATCTTTTTAATTTCGGGTTTGTTTATTTTATCGCAGAGTTGCAATCCATTAATCGATGGCATGCGATAGTCTATTATGGCAATTGAAGTTTCCTGGAAACGATGTGCGTTAACAACCTCTTCGAATATGCAGGAAAAATCCCATGGGACGAGTTGTGCAGATAACAGCCCAATTTGTTCTGTAGGTGTACCACGGCAGGTTTCGTATATTCCAGGGTGATGTTGTGTGTTTATTTCGGTCAGTGCTGCATTTGCATCTGAATAG
>JBLYYN010000280.1:0-5765 GCA_048550535.1 Gammaproteobacteria bacterium | reverse complement strand
GAATCCAGCCCAACGTGCAGAACAGGAAAGCACCGATGTGCCCTTCCAGCTGGCCTGCTGTTTTCTCTAGGGGACTCTGATTAAGCCTGGTTTAATTTAGGCTGCGATGAGTGTTTAGATTGTTCACGAAATGAGGCGGTAGTTATTCTATTGCATCAAAATCGGGGGAAATCTGGACGCTTTTTAGCAGGGAGCCTCTAGTTCTACTAACTTTTCTGGTTTACAAAATAAAACTCGGCGGTCCACAATATGCCTTCCTGCTCCAGTTCCAGGGTGACTGACCAGTCATTTCTACTCTGTGTGCAGACAGGAAGTACTAGCTGATTTTGCCAGTAGCCGTTTTCATAGTTCATATGGTGACGATTGACGCCCATATTCATCCCGGGCATTTTGAAATCAACTAGCAGATTATCGATTTTTTCTGAATCTGATTCCAGCCTGACCCGAAAGGGTTTCAGCGTTGAGGGCTTATCAAGAAATATAAGGCTGAGGCTATGCTCACCAAATGTTGCCTGGCAGGCAGTCTGCGTAGGGTCACAGGCTTCGGCAGTCATCATCTTGCGCGGCAGCCTGGATGGTGATTGCTGATAACTCAACCACTGCCCAAGACCATAGGCCAGGACAAACACCAGTGCTATCCCAATCATAAACAGTTTATTGTTCATCTCACCAACAACTTGAAATTGCCGCTATACCCTGTGCGCCCGATTGTTTTGCCTTAGCCAGATCGTTCATCTGCATACCACCCAGTGCATAGACAGGTACGTTTGCAAAGCTCACCAGCTCAGCGAATCTGTCCCAGCCAATACCTGCCAGCCCGGGATGGCTGCGGGTTTCCTTCACCGGTGAAACCAGCACCATATCGGCCTCTAATCTGCGCGCCTGCTGTAACTGCTGCATATTATGACAGGATGTCGATAACAGTACTTGATCTGAAACAGGCCGCTGCCGGTATTCAAACATGCGTTCACTGTTCAGGTGCAAGCCATCAGCACCGCTGCTGTCGAAGATATCCAGGCTTGTGTTCAATAATAGACGCGCAGAATAAGCATGACACAAGGTCTGGGCCTGTCTGGCTAAATCTAGATACTGCTGATCGGATGCTATCGATTTAATTCGTAATTGAACCAGTTTGATCCCACGCTGCAGGGCACTGGTCAGCCGTTGTTCAAATTCAACCTCATCTGAAAATGCACCGGTAATCATATAGAGATCGGGAAATTGCAATGCGTGGATGATGGCTCGATTGGCCTGGGGGAAATCACCGGCCTCAAGACTGGCTATATCCCGCCATTGTACTGGCTGACCTTCAAGCCCCTGAGGCTCCCCCATAAACTGGCTGACACGCCATACATCCAGTAACACCGATTTATCCGGATAATCATGCCGAATGCGAATCAAAGGGTCGCTAGCAATGATCTCGACACCCAGCTCTTCGTTAATTTCCCGCGCCAGTGCCTGTGTTACGGTTTCCCCTTGCTCCAGCTTACCGCCGGGGAATTCCCATAAGCCCCCCTGGTGGACATGGCCCGGTCTCAGCGTCACCAGTACCTGGTGCCGTTCATTCACAATCACCGCAACGGCGACATGGACAGGCGTCCGGGAATTCCACACTTCAGCTTCGGTATTCTGCATTAATCCGCACATAATCATAGGACAGATCACAGGTCCAGACTCTTGCACTGTTATTACCAGCATGCAAATCAATCCGAAGAGTGATTTCGTCCCCAGACATCACGGCCTGCCCCTGAGCCTCGGTGTAACTGGCGGCGCGGCCACCCTGATTAACGATACACACTTCGCCCAGGAAGATTTCAACCCTGTCTAGATCCAGGTCCACCCCAGAGCGCCCAACGGCTGCCAGAATACGTCCCCAGTTTGGGTCGCTGGCAAACAGGGCTGTTTTCACCAATGGTGAGTGAGCTACCGTATAGGCGATGTCACGGGCATTCTGATTACTGGCGGCATTGACCACTTCCAGGGTAATAAACTTGGTCGCACCTTCACCGTCGCGGATGATGGCCTGGGCCAGAAACTCACAGACCTCCACCAGAGCATGTTCAAACAGCCGGTAATCAGCATCCTCCTCACTAATTTCACTGTTCCCGGCCTGCCCTGTCGCCACCAGGACACAGGCATCATTGGTGGAGGTATCACCATCCACGGTAATCGCGTTGAATGACTGCTGCACGGCACGTTCCAGGCATTGCTGCAATAAGGCATGAGCTATGGCCAGGTCGGTTCCGATATATGACAACATGGTGGCCATATCCGGCCGAATCATGCCAGAACCCTTGGCAATACCGGTTATAGTGATGGTTTTATCATCCAGCTCGATCTGTTTGGAGACCCCCTTCATCAGCGTGTCAGTGGTCATAATGCCACGACCGGCCTGCATCCAGGCATCGTCATCCAGCGCCGCTACCAGTTCGGGCATGGCTGCGCTGAATTTATTCACAGGCAGGTTTTCACCAATGACACCGGTGGAAAAAGGCAGTACTTCAGCAGCTGTACACCCAGCTTGCTCTGCCACAATCTGGCAACACTGTATGGCATCATGCATGCCCTGATCACCAGTACCTGCGTTGGCATTGCCGGAATTGATCAATAAATATCGGGGAGCCTGTTTCGATAAATGCAACTTCGCCAGGGTCACAGGTGCTGCACAAAACAGGTTTCGGGTGAACACTGCGGCACAGCGGCTGGCCTCGGCCAGTTCGAATAAGACCAGGTCCTGGCTTGCGGATTTTTTTATACCCGCAGCGATTGCTGAGGTTTTGATACCCTTGATGGGTAACAGCCTCTGCGGTTCTTTCAATCCAACAGCCATCAAATCATCACTCGAAAATAAACATTAACTCAGCTTGCCATGGCACTGCTTGTATTTTTTGCCTGAGCCACAGTAGCAGGGATCATTACGGCCAATTTTTTTATCATTACGTACATAGGGCTGGTGCTTTTCTTCGGCCTTGCTAGCATCATTAGCATGCATGGCCCCTGCTTCTGCATGTTCGTAATTGACATCGGACGGTGCATGCTGCCGCTGTTCCAGTTCATCTATTTCTTCTGTACGAATCTGTACTTTGGAAATAATACTGATCACTTCGAATTTGATTTTGTCCAGCATTTCGCTGAACATCTCAAAGGATTCACGTTTGTATTCCTGTTTCGGATTTTTCTGCGCATAACCCCTCAGGTGAATGCTCTGCCTCAAGTAATCCATCGCAGCCAGGTGCTCTTTCCAGTAGTTGTCCAGTACCTGTAACAGGATGTACTTCTCAAAACGTCTCAGTTCATCCTTGCCTACCAGTGATTCTTTACCCGCATAAGATGAAATCATTTCATCCAGAATTTTCTGTTTCAGGCCGTCTTCATTCAGGCTGTCGTCTTTTTCCAGCCAGTAGCCAATACGCATCTGAATATCGAAATTCTCGGCAATAGCATTTTCCAGACCTTCGATATCCCATTGTTCTTCCAGACT
Organism: Gammaproteobacteria bacterium; assembly: GCA_048550535.1. Classification (GTDB taxonomy): domain Bacteria; phylum Pseudomonadota; class Gammaproteobacteria; order SZUA-229; family SZUA-229; genus CBDULX01. The sequence continues at coordinate 2,284 of JBLYYN010000280.1, read as the reverse complement.
GCCATGGGGCACATGGCTAGAGAACAAGTTGTCGACTACATCTTCACGAATAGCCTCGATGGTCTCCGACATATCTTCTTCCAGCATCATTTCACTGCGCTGCTTGTAAATGACCTTACGCTGATCATTGGCCACATCATCGTATTCCAGCAACTGTTTTCGCATATCGAAGTTATGACCTTCGACTTTGCGCTGGGCATTCTCAATAGCGCGGGACACCCAGGGGTGTTCTATGGCCTCTCCCTGCTCCATGCCCAGCTTCTTCATCAATCCGGCAACCCGGTCTGATGCAAAAATACGCATCAGGTCATCCTGCAGGGACAGATAGAAGCGGGTTGATCCCACATCACCCTGGCGACCGGAACGACCCCGTAACTGGTTATCGATACGACGTGATTCATGGCGCTCACTGCCAATCACATGTAAACCGCCCGCATCGAGTACCTGCTGATGGCGTTTAACCCAGGCTTTGCGCATAGCCTCCTGTTCGATTTCACTGGCATCGGGCTTCTCTTTAAGCTCAACATCCAGATTGCCACCCAGTACTATATCCGTACCACGACCGGCCATATTAGTGGCGATGGTGACGGCAGCCGGACTGCCCGCTTCCGCAATAATATTCGCCTCACGCTCATGCTGTTTGGCATTCAGTACATTGTGTTTAATGGCAGCTTTATTTAGAAGCGATGACAGATATTCAGAAGCTTCGATTGATGCTGTACCCACCAGTACCGGTTGCTGGCGTTGCTGACATTCCTGGATATCTTCTACAATGGCGTTGAATTTCTCTTCCTGGGTGATAAAGATCAAATCGCCATAGTCTTTACGCGCTATGTCCATATGGGTGGGGATCACCATAACTTCCAGTCCATAAATCTGCTGGAACTCGAAAGCTTCAGTATCCGCAGTACCGGTCATACCGGCCAGCTTTTGATAAAGTCGGAAATAATTCTGGAAAGTGATGGATGCCAGCGTCTGGTTTTCGTTCTCTATGGGCACGCCTTCTTTGGCCTCGATTGCCTGATGTAATCCGTCGGACCAACGACGCCCTTCCATGGTACGACCGGTGAATTCATCCACAATGACGATTTTACCGTTCTGAACAATGTAATGAACATCTTTCTGGTAAATGACATTGGCACGCAAGCCCGCATTCAGATAATGAATCAGGTTGATATTGGCAGCACTATACAGGCTATCATTTTCCGCCAGAACACCTTCTTTCAACAGCAGTTGCTCGATGTGTTCCTGACCGGCTTCGGTCATGTGAATCTGTTTGTTTTTCTCATCTACGGAGAAATCACCTTCCGAGTTTTCATCGGCGGCGCGCTCAAGGTGTTTCACCAACTGGTTGAATTTGACATATAACTCGGAATTATCATTAGTCGGACCAGAAATAATCAGTGGCGTCCGCGCTTCATCGATCAGGATCGAATCCACTTCATCCACGATGGCAAAATTCAATTCCCGCTGTACCCGTTCTTCAGCAGAAAATGCCATATTGTCACGTAAATAATCGAAGCCGAATTCGTTATTGGTACCGTAGGTGATGTCCGCAGCATAAGCCTGCTTCTTTTGCAGTGCATCCATGCCACTGATCACAACGCCCACGCTCATACCCAGAAAACTGTACAGACGGCCCATCCACTCCGCGTCGCGGGTGGCCAGGTAATCATTCACGGTAATCACATGAACACCTTTACCTGACAGGGCATTGAGATAGGCGGCCAGCGTTGCCACCAGTGTTTTACCCTCACCGGTTCGCATCTCGGCAATGTTACCCTTATGCAGGGTAAGACCACCAATCAATTGCACATCAAAATGTCGCATGGACAAAGCACGCTGACCGGCTTCCCTGACCACAGCAAAAGCCTCGGGGAGCAAAGCATCCAGCGTTTCACCCTGCTCATAACGTTGACGAAATTCAACGGTTTTGGCACCGAGTTCATCATCCGATAAAGCCTGGATGCCTGTTTCCAGCTTATTAATCTGGGTAACTATTTTACTGAATCGTTTGACCTGACGGTCATTGCGACTTCCAAATACTTTTCGCAGCAGACTGGCGACCATGGTTGACCTTTGGCTAGAACAAGATGTAATTATTAAAGCTGTGTATTATGCCCGAGAATACCCGTGGGCTTAAGCTTGGAAAGAATTTTTTTAGATAATAAAGGAATATTTTTACGATTACACCAGAAACACATTGTCAGTGTTTCTGGACAAAGCGTTGTGGATCGATCTGGCGACCATTCTTCAACACTTCAAAATGCACATGGGGTCCGGT
>JBLYYN010000279.1:0-7647 GCA_048550535.1 Gammaproteobacteria bacterium | reverse complement strand
TTTTACTGATAACTGCACACTTGTAACTTACGACTTACGACTTACGACTAATAAATATTTTCAAATAAATTGAAAAATATTGTAAGGAATCCATAGTAGCTGCGACTACTGGATAAGCCTACTGAATATACAGTTTGCTTAATTTATTTTTTAACCCCTATCTATTGATCCAGGAATATTAACATGACACGTATAAACAACATCAAAGCCCTTTCATTAGCCACAGGTACAGCACTGGCATTAGGTTTAGCCAGCAGTACTGTATTGGCTGAAACTAGCAACCCATTCTCTATGACTGACCTTTCACAGGGCTATCAGGTTGCTATGAGCAGTGATAAGTCCGAAGAAGGTAAATCTAGCGAAGCAAAATGTGGCGAAGGCAAGTGTGGTGGCAGCAAAACTAAAGCCCCTGAAGCGAAATGCGGTGAAGGCAAGTGTGGCGGTAGCAAAACCAAAGCCCCTGAAGCGAAATGTGGTGAAGGCAAGTGTGGCGGTAGCAAATAACTAAGGAATAAAAATGACCAGGGAAGGTCATCAATAATATCAGGTAAAAATATGAATGATTTACTTAATAAATTTTATGACCTTTTAAACAAAACTCGAGCCGCTGATTTTATAGCGCCTCTGGCCCTGCGTATTTACCTGGCCCCCATATTATGGATGGCGGGCAGCAACAAAATCGCCAGCATGGACTCCACAATTGAGTGGTTTGGCAACCCAGACTGGGGACTGGGGCTTCCACTTCCGGCTCTCATGGCCTGGGCAGCAGCGCTAATCGAAACTGGCGGTGCCATTTTACTACTTGTTGGCCTGGGAGTACGCTGGATTTCTATTCCCCTGCTAATTACTATGCTGGTGGCCATGTTTACTGTGCATTGGCAGAACGGCTGGTTGGCGATAGCCGAAGGCTCCAGCAGTATTTTTGCTAATGACCGTACCATTGCAGCAGTAGAAAGACTAGATAAAGCCAAAGAGATTTTACAGGAACATGGTAATTACAACTGGTTAACAGAACACGGTAGTTTTGTTGCGCTTAATAACGGCATTGAATTTGCCGCCACTTATTTCATCATGTTACTGGTTTTGTTTTTCTACGGCGCAGGACGCTATTTGTCGCTGGACTACTGGTTCAAGGACTGGTGGGAAAAACACCAATAAGTCATAACTGGGGTGGATAAATAACAATGACAATACTTAACACCATTTCAGACCTTTCATATTTTAATGATAAAGGTTACCTTATACAGGGATATGTATATCAGAAGGCACATGAAATGGGTGCAACTCCACAACCCGAAGATCAGGCAAAGCAAACACAGGCGGTGGATACAGATCAAATCACTGATCTGCGCGAACAAATGTTACGATTTGCTACCCTGCAATTACGCGACCCCACTCAAGCAGAAGATGCAGTCCACGATGCGATTAATGCGGCCTTAGCATCAGATAAATTTTCTGCCAAGGGCAGCCTTAAGAGCTGGGTATTTGCTATATTACGTAATAAAATCATTGACGTCATCCGTGAACGCAGTCGGCACCCTACTGAAAGCTTTATGGAAGATGACAGCGGTGAATTAGATGATCCATTTGACCCGAGAGGTCATTGGAAAAAAACACATAAACCGGCCAACTGGGGACATCCGGAAACAAGCATGGCCAATCAACAATTCTGGGCCGTATTTGAAGCCTGCCTCATTCATTTGCCTGAAAATACTGCAAGAATATTCATGATGCGAGAGCATCTCGGCCTGGAAATCAAGGAAATATGCGACGAACTATCCATTAATGAAAGTAATTGCTGGGTAATCATGCATCGTGCCCGAATGAAACTTCGCCTGTGTCTTGAAGATAATTATATTCAGGGCAACTTCTTACAATCGGAGCAATAGCGATGATGGATTGCAAACAGGCTACAGAGTTGATGTCACACGCCCATGATCGAGCTTTAACCTGGGGAGAACGTATAAAGCTGCGCCTACATCTGATGATATGCAGAGGCTGCAACAATTACAACCAACATCTAAATATTATTAGCGAGGCCATGAAGCTGCTCCGAGGCCGTTTTAAATAATAACAAATATTTCCTTAGCAGCGGTTACCTATGCTTTCCATACTAGCAGATCAATACTTAGACCACTCAAAAGCGTTTTTTAATATATAAGGGAATTCTACTTTCCATCTCAGATCAATTAGTGGCAAAATATTTTTATATTCCTATTGGAATTACTCATAACGGGTCTATAATAATTATGCATTGATTTTCTCCCCACACTCATTGGAGATTGTAATGAATACCGCAGCTACAGAACAACAATTACTGGCCCTGGATGAATATGGATTACTCATTAACCCCGACGACTGGAACGAGAATGTTGCACTCACACTTGCCACTCAACTAGGTATAGAAAACCTGACTGCAGACCACTGGAAAGTCATACAGGCACTCCGACAACACTACGAGAAATTTGGTTCTGCTCCAGCCATGCATAATATTTGCAGGTCAAATGGGCAAAAATCAGACTGGATACATAATCTGTTTAATAATTGCCTGAATGCATGGCTTGTTGCCGGTTTACCTGATCCGGGCGAAGAGGCGAAATCCTATTTAAGTGATATGTAGCATATAAACAACGATACCCAGGAATCCGCCGTCTTTACATTATTGGCTCATTAAACATGAGCCAATAATTACATCTATTTATTAATTTTCAGGAAATAGTTAAAATCTTTCCATAAAAATATCATCCCGGAAAAATACAGTGATAATAATAAAGAGAAATTCCATTCAACAATATTCTCACTTTCATAGGACTTTGTATTTGTTAAGCCTAAAACCAGGCTTATAACTCCGATCACTAACATTAATAGCAAAACAATTAGCTGAAATCTCAGTATTTTCTTATTTATGCCTAAATCCGGATTTTCGTATACTAGATCATAGTGTTTCTTCAGCATCATTAACTGGGCCAGTGGTGTAAATGTAAAATAAATCATAATACCAAAGCGTCGCATAAAGCGATTAACTTCACCTGTTGTACCCAAATAATCGATATATATAATCAGAAATAATGCAGCGACAATACCCAGCCACAAAATAATACCAGCAGTATTTTTTTCTCTTTTAGCCAGCAAGTTTAACCACTGTTGTGAATATATCCAGAACCAGATAAGCAACACGCCATAAACAATCATGATTGCACGAAATAAAAAGATGGCATCACCACTGCGCCCAGCTCGACTGACCGTTGTACAACCATCCAGATAAGGTATGCACCAGGGTACAAACTCAGAATAGGCACTCATGATATATGCACCATTTCCAGCGATAAGAGGCAGAAATGTGATGAGAATTGCCAATAGTCTAGGCTGCATATCATTTATCTCGATTGAGTATTAATCTTCCACAGGGTCATTGCATCAAATGTGTATATCGAAGCATCCAGCCATTGGTATTGTCCATAGTTGTTGAAACCAGTGAATTATTGCGTGCTAAATATTCTATTTCCTGATCATAATGATGTATCCAGTACGCATCGATCATGCCTGATGAAATTATATTAACTCGAAATCCAAGCTTAATCTGTTTTGATGCTAAATGAACATCATTTCGGTTTTGCAGGTTTTTATCAAGCACTTGCCACTGATTTCCTGCTAATTCCCAGGATGAAAAAACAGTTAAACCCGGGTTTATCAAATATTCTAGTCTGGTCTTTGGATAAGCTATAGTCATTCCCCAGTGTGAATATTGATATTCAATGCCTGCTAGCGGAATCAGTTCATAGTCACCGGTTACCGCAGTGGCACAAGCACCGGCAAATATTGAGATCTTATTCTGCAATCTAAGCTGCCAGGCCAGGTGTCCTTCGAGCCGAAATGAACTGCTTTTAATTTTATCGGGATTTTTTAATTGATTGGATGATACGGCTAAAGTAGGCAGTATTCCCCAATTAAGATTATTTGCTGCGGCGTAATTAATATCTTTTTTAAAACCCGTCTGCAAAGTATGAAGATCCCCATTGGTGACTGGGGTAGTGAGATTTTCCCGGAAATAATCTAAGGCCAGATATTCATGGCTAGCCTGCCAGGACTTGCCATTTAAATTAAGTTGAGTAGAAATACCGTCGATCTCATAAGGATCAGATGTATTCACCTGAAATGCATCAAAACTGGAATAGGCAAAATCAATATTGGCTGATGGCCGTTGTATTTCACAGACAGCAGAAGCAGTAACTATGCATAGATGGCTTAATATGAATAATATGCTTTGTTGATATAATACGGGTTTCACGAATTATTATGGCCACCAGGCCACTCCAAATTCAATCAAACAGAACTCAATAGCTCTGCCCGGGAACCATCATAGCTATTTTTTGCTGACACTCAAAACGGTCTTTTGGTGAGCGCTGGGCTCTGGCGCAATATCAGCTTGCTCACTAGCTATCATCTGTTCCGCCTTTGCCGCCCTGGCTTTTTTACGTGCCGGTTGCCTTTGGGGTTTTGCTTTAGATCTGACCACAGTATTCTGTTCGACTTCTGGTTTGACTACTTCGGCTGTTTGAGGCGCAACTTCATTCTGTGGCTGCACAGCAATAGGTTCTGGCTTAATTTTTTCAGCTTGCTGAAATTCAGGCTGTGCGGGTTCAGGCTGAAGCTCCAGATTCACCACTTTCAGATCGGTGGCAATGGTGGCCTGGCCCTCTACACGGGGTCGAAAACGCAGAGTGTCCCCTGCTGTCAAATTATCCAGTCCCGCCAGCTTCACATCATGAGGAAAAAACATAATGGCACTTTTCTCAAAAGCCGGATCATTAACGGTCAGCCAGCCCAGTCGCTCCGGATTATAGTGGCTCACCGTGCCGACAAATTCGAAATTGGCTTCCGAGCCTTCCAGCACCATACCACCAGTACTCTGAATAGCCTTCAGTGCAGCCTCGAAAGCCGCACGTTTAGGATCGTCCTTTTGCACCATGATATACAACATGTGCTTGGCACGGGTACAGGCCACATACACCAGGCTGGCCATAATGGGATTATCGATGGGCAGCCGATACTCACTGACATTCAATAAAATAGCGATGGGGGTTTCCAGCCCTTTGAAGCCACTGATGGTAGCCAGATCCACCTTGTTATCACTACGAGGCTGTGCCGTGGGTCCCTGCTCGCTATTTAAAAATCTGAGCCCATAACGAGCAATCAAATCGTTAGGCTTGAGCACGGATTCCGGCGTTTTAGGGTTACGTGCCGATAACAGGGTGACATCATTCGTGGAAACCTCTTCCTCGCGAAACAGCTTACGGAACAGGCGGCCCAGTTTTCCCCGACAGTCCTGGGCATCGTCATAAACGATGATTTCCGGAATGTAACCGAGTCGACCGCAGTGGCTTTGCATCACCTGTGTACCGGTGCGAAACGTTCTGGCAAAACTGGCGATTTCCCGTGTGGTGCGGTAGTTGTACACCAGTGGGAAATAAGGCGGTTTGATGGGTAATACTTCCTCGGGCACAAAGCCGCGCTCGGAGCCCCCCGCACCAAAAATACCCTGACTGCGATCGAAGAACACCAGGAAGTGACTATGCTCAGGATTGAGTACGGTTTCCATAGCCTCCCACCAGAAAGGCTGCACATCCTGCGCCTCATCACAGATAAGTACATCATAACGTCGCTCGGATACTGCAATGGCTTTCACCAGTCGATCCGGGGCCTCGTACTGGCTCCAGTCTTCGCGTTTGCCATCAAATGCCGGTGGCGGGTTCAGCAGATGGACACCGAATTGCTCGCCCAGTTCAATATAGGTCTTCACCTCCACTTCGCTACCAATTTCACTCTTCAGGTAATCATTCAGCAGGCGATTGGAGGACAACACCAGCACTCGCTTACCCAGGCTCCTGAAATGGCGTGCCAGAAGTAAGGCAACCAGTGTTTTACCGGTACCGGCCTCGCCCTCAACTGCAAGACGAGCTGAGGCTGCGATCGGTTGTACCAGTGTCTCCTGGATGACCTCCACATCTTTAACACGCAGATCGTGACTATTAAGATAATCTTTAAGGAACAGCTTACTGGTGAATTCCTTGCCCCACAATATGCCATGCAGGCCGTCAGCCACATCGTCAAACTTGAGATGATGTTCCGGCTGTACGTGATTCACCAGATTCTTTAGGGCCCTGGTCAATGATGATATTTTCTGTCGACCAATCACTATAGCCGGGACAATAGCGGCAGATTCGACGATTTCACTCTCATGTACCGATGGCAAAGCCACGGCATGACTCACGGGTACCTTGATATTGCGATTTCTGAGCACACGCCAGAAACGACTCTTCCACACCAGCGCCTGTTGAAAGGGGTCCTTGATCTCAAAGCTCTCACCATAACGATTAATGGAGTAGAATTTACCACTATCGGCGCTGTGGCGAATACGTCCACCTTTAACCTCTATCACCACTACCCCATAACGACGATGATAGAGCACAAAGTCGATCTCGTTATCCTTCATGCCAGTGTTACGGTCGATGGTGGAGAGAGTGCGAGAATAATACACGATCCAGGTATCATCCAGGCTCTTACGACAGGCCTGATAAAAAACTTCTTCAGCACGGCTGGCGAAGATGACGCGCGTCTGGTTGGTGTCCGGGTACATCTGAGCCATAGCATCCTCGGGGTGGGCAGTATGTTGTTATAGTTGCAGGTTAAAAAACCTCTGATTAACTATAAGCTATGATGGCGGAACTGTATGTGGGCTCAGATCACAGATTTAGCTAAATGCTAGATGATAGCTTATTGAGCAAAAGCAACATTATTCAGAAATGATTACTGTATTATTAACCAGTTAGTCATGTACAAAATAAACTGCCTTCACAATTATCCAGAGGAGAGCAACAGCGCGTGACTATTGTCAGAACCTTATCAATGAAACCACGCGACCTGTTCGATGACGAACCAACAGGAAACCTTGATTCTATCAACGGCAATATCGTATGGATTTTTAAAACAGGCAAACAGTGAATGGAATATGACGCTAATACTGGTTACTCATGAAGCAGACTATGCACAAATGGCGAAAACTCAGATATTCTTAAAGATGGCCTAATCGTTTGACTTTCATAACTCAAACTCAATCTTCCCCATTGCAAATTAATCAAACCTGATCTGACAATATTTATCTGGACTGCATGATATAAAATATCCTGAAACTGAATGTTTCCACATTATTGGAAACTGTCGAGTAAACTATGCTGAAAAAGCATGTCTACATCAAGCAGTTAAAACCCTCAGCAGATTCGGCATGACATTTTTCAAATTAACCAGAATGCCCCTAAGTATTTCGTTGTTAGAAATTCTTTCACGACATACAACAATAAACAGAGTTCAGCTCAGGAGCGTATTTATTTTATTTTTATGCAGATGTGGCAGACCACCCTGCGTCTGACCCGTTGCATCCAAAATCATATTCTCTCTGTTTTTTAGATTGGTTAATTTCCGAGTAAACCATTGATATGTGCCGCCACTGAACGCCCCAGAGCATTCAATGCATATCCGCCCTCCAGTGCCGATACTATTCGTCCTTTTGCGTATTTGTTTGCAATATTTTTTATTTGCTGGGTTACCCAAAGATAATCAGATTCATTCAGACCCACATGTGACATTTCA
>JBLYYN010000278.1:0-5566 GCA_048550535.1 Gammaproteobacteria bacterium | reverse complement strand
TATGTACTACTGTGACCTGGGCAGTAAGCATTCCTGCCTGGAAGATGCGAAGTAAGAATGGGGTGACCCTGCTATCCTGGCCCTTTCAGAAATTATGTCGTTCATGATCGAAATAGAAGCATTGATCACTTTCTTTGTCCTCTCCGTAATACTGAGCCTTACGCCGGGGCCTGATATTTTATATGTGTTTAATCAGTCTGTAGCTAAAGGAAGTAAAATCGGTGTATTGATTACGCTGGGTTTGTGTAGCGGGCTGGTGGTGCACACCCTGGCAGTCGCGTTTGGGCTGGCGGTCATTGTCATACAAACACCGTTAGCTTTAGTATTGATTCAATATCTAGGTGTCATGTATCTTTTGTACCTGGCCTGGGGTTTATGGTGTGAATCGGTGGCGATCGGCACGAATAATAACCAGAGTCAGCTCAATGCTTGGGGGTACTATCGACGTGGTGTGTTGATGAATTTAAGTAACCCCAAGGTGTTGTTGTTCTTTCTGGCTTTTCTACCTCAGTTTGTAAGTAAAAATCAAACTGCAGTAGAGATACAGTTAGTTTTTCTTGGTTTGCTATTTATCCTGGCAGCATTGCTGGTTTTTATAAGTGTGTCTTTATTGGCGCAATCGATATCAAGTTGGCTCAGCACATCAAGAATCATCCTGGTGCGGCTGAATCAAATAACAGCAATGATATTTATTGTGCTGGCGATAAATCTTCTGTTGACAGATCTGTAGCTAGTGTCTGCTGAGTAAGTCATCGGGTAACCCCATATCGGCTTTGCTGTAATCGCATACACCTTGAGGGAAAATCTTTTCCAGTTCTGATTGATAAGGACCCATGTCAATAGCCTGGTAAAGGCCTGAAGTAATAGCTTGTGCGATAGTTTGTAATTGGCACTTGAGAATACTGCCGGTGATATCTTCTCCGGCCATCATGCGTGAGGTACTGAATGGTGGATAGGTTTTATAGCATTCCCCTGCCGGTTTCTGGTTCCAGGGCCCATCCCAGACATGTTCTCCGCGGGCGATAAGCCTGCCTTTGGCATCGAAACAGCTGTCGATGATGTCTTTCGGTTTATTGTCTGCCACCGATGCTGCTGGATTTGCATGAATCTGTTGCATCCAGCGATCGATGGCTGCGAGTGCTTCGGGAGTAGGGGTATGGGGTTGATGGGTCATCCATATTACCTGGTTGCCAATGGATTTCTGCGCCTTGCTGATTCGAGCACGACTTGAGAAACTGGCGACAGTGTGGTGCATATCTAGCTCTTCTTCTCGGTAGTGGCGAAGGTCAATAAGGGGAATATTCAAATATCCCAGAAATACCTGTCCTGAACGATAGGCAGCCTGTATGGCAGGCAAATAGCCTTCAGTCCTCGGTGCCGGTTGCTTGATGGGATCATAACTCAGCACCATGTTGTGCTCGCTCCATACCGAAAACCCTTTGGGATTAAGCGTAGGATTGTCCCCCAGAAACCAGAATGCTTCTGCTTGCATGTCACCGGGTTTTTTCCAGCCTCCTACAGAAGCATTGAGTTTAAGAAATTCCTGTATTGAAATCCTCTGTTGCTTTAAAGCTATTAGGCCATATTGTACCCCCACATTATCCCAGGTTACATGGGTCAAGCCATCGTCTGAGCTTCCATATATATATCTCATACTGTCCCAGTAATTGAGTTGGCTTTGCTGCAGAATCGGCGCTGAAATTTTATCCAGGAGTAAGGGGTAGCGTGGATTCAGGATAAGTGGCGATAGCCCTCGCCATGCCTGGATGCACTCTGAATTGCCGGCACTGATACGGATGGATTTTGCAGTGACCAGATTAGCCAGTGCATTGACCCAGGTATATTTATTAATTTGACCATTTAGGGTGTTCATGCCTTCAATAAATTTTCGTTGATTCCAGTCGCTCCATCTGGGATTGTCGACATCCGTTACATCAAAAAAATATTCCAGTAGTTCGCAGTCCAGTACATGAGGTGTTTTGGTGATCATATCCGGATATGAATAAAGTGCTACCGCAGCATCCAGTATTGATGGGTTGTTCTGAGCAAGCAGATATTGCTGGATAGCACCACCCGAGCCACCCAGGCCTACCGTGTATTCGGGTTCCCCATACTGGGATATAAACTGGCGTTTGAGACGGAGTGCAGTGTCTTCAGACAGCCAGATGTCATAATGATTGGATGTCTGGTTAGCGGTAGAATGAATGACGGCATAGCCCTGAAGTAGCTCTGTTTTGCGTCTATTTAACAGCTTTGCGATCTGCAGGCGGCCCTGTATCTTGCCTATACCAACACCGCCACGAAACTGATAGATCAGTTTCCTGTTCCAGAATCGAGTATCGGCCTTTAGTGCCTGGTCATGCGAGCCCTTGAGCAGGTAAATGATATAGGGGTGGCGGTTTATGGTGCCGGTTTCTACTCGAACGATGAAGTCCTGTGGTTTTCCTTGGATAAGGATCTGTTCAATATCATCATTGGCATGCTCTATGGGGTAAAAATTTTCATCATTCATTCTTTTATAGTAATAGTGAATTCTTGTAGCGAGTGAACAATCTTTGCTGTAGCCCAGAATTTTATCTGTCTTTCGATCACCATCCATTTCATAAATTGCGATACCGGCGGCTTGCTGATTATCAATCAGGGGCTGTCCAAGTCCAGCTTGTTCTGTGCGACAAACATAAGGGTATTGCAGTGGGCCTGCAAATAGCGGCTGTATCGGGCCAGGCTGTCCGGGTTTGATTGGGAAGGGGAAAGTTTCTTCAGGCCGTTGCAGTGTTGAAGGATGAGGGCCCGAGTAAGGTGGATAAGCTTGATGTATCTGGTATTCGCCAGGCAGTCCGATAACTTTGGTTGCAAGATGGTCTTCTTTTGTGAAGAGAAACAGCAGCGATATGATAATCAATGCTAATACTATACCGGCACTTATATAAAACTGTTTTGATAACATCATTTTTATCATGATATGAAATCAATCTTAAGGGTTTTATTGTTAGAGTGGGTAATAGTCAGTAAAACACTATCACAACTATCTTCTTCATCTTCTGCTCGAGTCGATATAAGCTTCACGGACAGGGTGCGCTTAATCATAACAGGGTATTGACTGTAGGCTTGATATCAATCGTCACAGGGTTTGCTGATAGTCAGGTGGCGAATCAATATGGATCTGGATAGATTCTATGCCAACTGAGTGCAGAAAAAACAAATGGTATTCATCTTAAAAGCCCATATATTTGAGTCAGATGAGACCAATTATCAAGCCTGAAAGGTGGAATGTCCGCGTTTGATGGTTACCATCTGGCATGCTCGCAGTTTGTGCCTGTTGGCTCATAACAACGCTCCGTCTTATGGTTAGGGGGGGTATTAGTGGCATATAAGTATGTTATAGGGTTCACAAAATGCCAAATCGCTGGAATGCTAGCCATTAATTGGGAGATAGTATTTGGTTGATATTTATGCAATCTGTACTTCTGGTATGGGCGCCGTAGAACGTCGGTGGCTTAGTAAGTCATTGAAAATATTGTGAATTAATAGAGGCGCTAAATATTGTATGGACGCAATGTTGAGTATTTTAAGTGTAAGGCTGATTTACCTGGTGTTTCGATTGGGGAAGGGGGATCAATGATACTTAATGTATTACTTTAAGAATGTACTATAATCAGCTAAACTTGAGTGAAATATGGGTAAATTTAAATTAACGAGGGTGCTGTTTTGAAAACACAAACAATCCAAAAATTGATAATAAGCCTAGCCTTGGTGGTGGTGATGGCCATGTTTGCTGGCTGCTCAAGCAAACCATCACCATGGACCAAAAAAGAATCTCCCTGGGGTCAGAGTGGCAAATCCCTGGGTGGTGAAGCATCAGCAACAGAGGAATATAAAGACGATCTGGCGGCCCCTGCAGATGGTATGTATGAGCCCGTAGACCCCTATGCTTCAGATACGGCAGCGATGGAGAGTCTTGATCAGGCACCCGTGGATGGTGACTTCATGAGCCTGCCGCCGAATTATTACGCGGTGCAAGTTATGGCTTCGGTGGATATAGATCGGGTGTACAAGTTTGCCGAGGGTAACCAGCTATCAGTGCGTTATGTGATTCCTACCCAGCGTGATGGTGTGACCTGGCATGTGCTGCTGCTGGATGTGTATCCTGATTATGACGCTGCAAAAGCCGGTGTGGCGGAAATGGAAGGTTTGCTGCCCACCCAGCCCTGGATACGTAAAGTAGGGTCTATCCAGAAACTGATACCCTGATTCAGGCTCGATGAATCTGCTCCGGGATGTTTAAACCTTCTGGACTGGTTAGGTTTTGCTCAGTAGTACAATGAGGTACACTTCGAGCAAAATACTATATTTATTGGGGAAATGACATTGAACATGCAGCTGATCACATCATCAACAAAGCCATTGTTGCTCATAGTGCTGTTTGGCATTTTGACGGCCTGCTCCGGCAAGCCCTCTCCCTGGGCAGAAAAATCATCACCCTGGGGTGATGAGTCTGCTGACCAGCAGGGAGTCAGTGATGAAGTTGTCGGCGCTAATGAGCCAGCCATGATTGAAGACATGGTTGGTGTGGCTGGTATGGATGATGCCACCATGGTTGAATCAACTGTGAACGTAATGCCACAGGCGGGTGATTTGCGTTCTGTACCGGCCAATTACTTTACGGTGCAGGTCTGTGCTTCCAGTAGTATGGAGAATCTCAGGTTCTTCGCTCGTCAGCATAATCTATCGGCTCAATGGGCGGCTCGTACCAATGTGAATGGAAAAAACTGGTATGTATTGCTACTGGGTGTTTACCCAACTCGTGGTGAAGCCGTCAGTGCTCTGGCAGATGTCAGGAATCGACTGGATACAACACCCTGGGTACGCTCCATGGGTTCTCTGCAAGCGGTTATGATTCAATAATCGTTATTTACTTACCCTTACAAACCCTGTTTACCAGGGCTGTAAGGCTTGCCTCAATTGACTATTTCAGTAACTTGCCCAGCTTATCCCGGGTGGGGTTTATAGCAATTCCGTGTCATCATGATCATAGGCTGGTGCACAGCAACATAAAATAATCAGTTCTTCATCGCCGGTGTTGCAGATTTTATGGGCTGTGCCAGGTGATATCTGGATAGTATCGCCCACTTCAACTTCGAAAGTACTATCCCCCAGAGTCATCAATCCATGACCCCGAGTAATATGATACAGCTCTTCACTGCGATGGTGTCGGTGTAATCGGGTCTCCTGCGCTATTTCAATACGGGCCTCTGCCAGGCTCTGATTACAATTGCCATGTTGCTCGGGGTGCATGAGCTCCCGGATAGTGGAGCCATCTCGGGTAGTGAAAGCGTTTATCTGCTGATATTGCGTATGGGTTTTCATTCGCTATCCGCTATGGTTCTGAACTGTTCCAGGTAATTGATGAGCTCATTCGTCTCGCTAATTGGGGACAGGCAATGGCTGCCTTCACAAATATAGGCGCATATGGAGTCAGGAGTTTTTTTATCGGCCAGGGAAGCGGGTAACTGGCTATTGGCTGGAATCACAAAGCAAAGCAGCGCATTGGCGTAATGCTTTTGTA
>JBLYYN010000277.1:0-5239 GCA_048550535.1 Gammaproteobacteria bacterium | reverse complement strand
ATGACAAAAAATTCTGAAGAAATAGTACTGTCATCCCGACCACTGTCGGGATGACAGTCAATCTCTTATTTCATTAAAGTTCCAACACGTTCAACCATGATCTCTGGCGTGATGCCATTAAATTCCATGATCTCGGTAGGCGTTGCGGTGGTTTCACCACGCTTCCAGCATATGGTGTCACGGGCCGGTGCACGTGTACGCAACAGCACTGGCTCTAATGGCGCACTGGGGCCACCGCTCACTGCCATCAACACATCACCATCGAACAGATCATTAAAGGCATCATCCGCCATGAACTTATCATCGGGCTGTGAAACCGTATCCCAGGCCACATCGGTGGGGCGATACAGGCGACGTGGGTTCAATACGGCCACGATGCGAACCTTATAACCTTCCGCTTCCAGCTTGTCTTTAGCCTCGAATACCGGCAGGTAAATCATGTCACCCGTCACCGCAAATACCACCGTACCCTTGTCACCAGACTCGGATTGGTAAATGGTGGCGGCACCGTTTTCCACTGCTGTGCGGGCCTCATCGATACTCATGTAAACCGGCAATGGGCTCTTCGATGCAATGATCACCATACCTTTGTTGTAACTACCGGTGGCGTATTCATAACTGACCTGCATGGCATTAGCATCACAGGGGAACAGCGGATAGACATTGCCGTTGCGCATCATGCCAGCGAAATAGTTTTCGATTTCCGGGCGCTGATGGGTCCAGCCGTTACGACCCTGCTCCAGGGCACCTGCGGTAAACATGGTGACGATGGATGGGGTTTTACGACGCAATTCTGCCATCGCCTGAGTCACCGTCTGAATAATGGGCCAGCCATTAATGGCAAAGGACTCATAAGATAACCATATGGCACGCGATCCAAACAGAGACAGACCCGCCGCCAGACCGGCACAGGCATCTTCATTCAATGGCTCATACACCTGGCCGTTGGGCGACTGGTTATACAGGGGATCGGTGGTTGGATGACGAATTTTCAGCGCATCGTTGATGTTCTTCATGGCCGAAGCTTCGTTACCATCGGCATTGGTCACCACAAAACGGGCATCGGCCCGGCCCATCTGTGCCACCAGCTGACCCATGGCAGTCGAAGGCACGGCTTTTTCATCTTTTGAAAAATCCTGCATGTCGAATTTGGGCATGGCAACAATGTCCAGCTCGGATTCGGTAACCACGGTTTTCGCCGCGGCGCCGCCACCGGCACGGCTGAAGTTATCGCGAACAATCTTCCAGCCCGCTTCCGGTAAGGCGCGACGCTTCAGACCATCGATGATATGTGGCTGATCCAGAGTATCGGTCGGATACAGGTTGTGCGACTTAGCCCCTACGGTATGAACACCGGTACCTTTCAGCTGCTTGATAATGAACGCAGTAAGCGTACCACCCATGGCGGATTTGGCGGCTTTATCCATAGCTTCCAGTACGGCCTGGGTAAACGCCAGACGATTCTCTAAAGAGAACAGGCTGCTATCCACATAAGCACCTTCCTGACCACTGTCGTCGAAATCTTTGGCATCGACCAAAATCACTTGTTCAAACTTGTGGCCTTTCCAGTAGTTAATCATCTGCTCATTGTTATGCAGCGACACCATGGAATGATGCTCCTGGGAATAACCGTTCCAGATCAGAACCGGCAGGAAGTTGGTGACATCCGGATAAGCGGTATTGAAATGCATCATGGCATTCAACACATAGGGCTCGCCCATGCCGCCATCACCGATAGTCACCGGGAACAGTTTATCGCGATGCAGGTAGGCACCGGACATGGCAAAGTGCTGCCCCTGACCCAGAGGACCGGCGGGTGATAACAGGCCGGGAATGGCTCCGGACAGATGACCCAGCAGACCATGTTTTTCACGGAAACGCTGCATCATGTCATCCATGGTGTGTATACCCATGTCTTCCAGGGAACTGTCCAGGAACATGGACGAATAAAAGCCCGGCGCATGGTGACCCACTTCGGTAACAATATTGGTGTGACCCAGCATCATCAAAGCTGCATGGGCTTCCGCGCTGGAGGCAAAGCCGCCGGGATGACCCGAACCCTTCGATCCACACAGCTGGAGAGTCACGTAACGCAAGGCGTCTGCTCCCATCAAGGTCTGATACACCGCCTTATCATCGATGCTGCTGATGGCCGACTGCCCCTCTGCAATAACAGGAGTAGAGGCATATTCATCAAAATTCGCCCAGGGCTTGCCATAGTGCTGTATACCCTGGCAGAAACCAGGCCGGTCGTTGAGTTTTTCTGCAGTATTGCTGCTCATTACGGTATCCTCCGTCGTGGTGAAATCTCCTGCTGGGGGGAGAAGGAGATTTCATAATGTATAAGTTATTTCACAATGTGAAATATTTATTTCAAATAAAAGCGGTGATTGATCAAAAGCACCGTGAATTTGTTACTTGCGCAAACAATAACTTTTATTCTACAATTTCGCAATACATAATCGTTTTCACAATGTGAAAAAGGAGCACCCCCCGTGTCATCAATACAGGTCATTGACCGTTCTGTACACCTGATGGAAGCCATAGTGGCCTGCACCACGCCGGCCAGCCTGAAAATATTGTCCGCAGAAACCGGACTCCACCCATCCACCGCCTTCCGCATTCTGGCCTCGCTGGGGGATGTCGGCTTCGTGGAGCGGGATAGTGCGGGCCATTATTTCATTGGCCGAAAAATAGCCCATCTGGCGAATAGCGTTCACCGAGGTGTGGATCTTCGTCAACAGGCCCGTGATGTAATGGAGTCATTGCGCGACCAGATAGGTGAAACCATTAACCTCACGGTCCGTGAAGGCGATGAAGTTATTTATATTGAACGCGCCACCCCTAATCGCATGATGCGAGTGGAACAGGTAATCGGCAGCCGTGCGCCACTGCATGTCACCGCGGTGGGGAAACTGATGCTGGCCGAACTGGGTAACAGCTTTATTCGCGCCTACAGTGAACGCACTGGCCTTAAGCCTTATACTCGCCACACCCTGTCCACTCTGAATGATCTAATTAAAGGTGCCAGTGAATCGTCTGCCCAGGGCTTCGCCTATGATAATGAAGAAGCGGAAATTGGCGTAGGCTGTATCGGTGTACTCATCCATGATAATTCGGGCACTGTGATTGCAGGTTTATCCGTATCCGCACCCATCGAACGACGCCAGGACGATTGGGCGACGTTATTAACACAAGCAGCTAAAACTATTTCACAACGACTATAAGCGTTTATGACTACAACACCTTTAGCTAATGAAAAGGTATTAGCCACCATCTAATCGGTTTTAGCGGCCCCTTAATCCTCAGCACCCAGTTGCGATAACGGCAAATACGGTATTGCCAGTGTCTGCACCGAACCCAATCGAGATCGACTGCGACTTACAAAGTATCCAGGGGGCTGTTTACAGATACCCCCGGTTTATTTAACACATGGGCATACGATGTTCAGGACGAACAAGTGTCTCGGGAGGCAGGAAGCCGGGAGAGACAATCATGGTGGTAGAAACGTCTGCGTGACCCAGTAATTCCTGAACAGTGCGAATGTCGTATCCGGCTTCCAGCAGATGGGTTGCGAAGGAGTGCCTCAGGGAATGGCAATTTACTTTTTTCTCTATATTTGCTTTATCAGCAGCCTTTTTCGTGTGGCAAATATGGCACCGCCAATGTTTGCACCAATCCAAACTGATACAAACCCACCCATCATATTACAGACTATCCAGAGGACTGTTCACCGATACCCCTGGTTTGTTTAATACATGAGTGTAAATCATGGTGGTAGAAACGTCTGCGTGCCCCAGTAATTCCTGAACAGTGCGGATATCGTATCCGGCTTCCAGCAAATGGGTTGCGAAGGAGTGCCTCAGCGTGTGGCAGTTAACCTTCTTAACATTGCCTGCTTTAGTCGCAGCCTGTTTTACTTTTTTTTGCAAACCATTTTCATGAATATGATGACGTCGAGTTTCTTTACTTCTCGGATCAACAGACAGACGTGTAGAAGGAAAAACATACTGCCAACCCAACTCTTTAGCAGCATTCGGGTACTTACGGCTTAAGGCCAGAGGCAAATAAACCTCACCAAAACCTTCTGCCATGTCATCTGCATGCAGTAACTTCACCTGTCTAATTTGTATCCTTAATCCATCAACAAGTTTATCAGGCAAAGGTACCACTCTGTCTTTATTACCCTTTGCGTTTCGAATAATGATCTGATTATAATCAAAATCAATATCAAACACACGCAGACGAACACATTCCATTAATCGCATACCACAACCATACAACAAACTGGCCATCATAAGAAAAACAGGGTCATCAATTTGGCTAAATAAATTAAAGACTTCATCTTTAGAAAGCACTACAGGCAAATGCATTGATCGTTTAGCTTTAACATAGACCAGCAGATCATCAATATCCCTTTTCATCACCTCTCTATACAAAAAAACTAATCCATTAAGTGCCTGCTTTTGCGTATTAACAGTGACAGCTCTCTTAACGGCCAGGTAATCAAGATAATTTGAAATATCTCGTTCCTCCAGTATTTCTGGGTCTTTCATATCATTATACGCAATAAACCTGACCACCCATGCCACATAGCTTTGTTCCGTTCTAATTGAATAATGTCGACTACGTATCTCTGTAATCATAGATTCAAAAATCGAGGGGTATAACGAGAATGCCTTGTTCTGTAGTGAATCTCTCCCAGAATCATCATTTAACATCTCTTCAATAGACACACGTGCAATCGTCACATGACTTTTCTCAAGCTTGCGACTCATCTCAATCCAGCCATCCCAGGAAATTTTCCCAGCCCATTCTAAATTAATTATATCGACAAACAATATTCTCAACGCGTCAATGATTTGGGCAAATTGCCAGTCTTCCAGATATGGACTTCTACCTTTAGAAGACAAATAAGCCTCAAGATCATGCTCAGTATGCAGAGACAACTTGGTATTATGTGCCTTGATATAGTCTTCGACATGCTTGACATACCATCGGACTCGCTTATCACCAACCTTATAAGCTTTTGTTTTATCAATATATTTTTCCCAGAAACGGGCAACTTGAAGATCTCTATCCTTAGAGTTCATAATAATATCCTTATTTATAACTAGAGGATTACAATGGTATAGGTATAAAATCTAACACAATCAAAAAATAATGAACAGTTTCTGTAATATCAGTTTTTCCACATTCTGTAATATCAGATATTCATGATTCTGTATAATTAACTGTT
>JBLYYN010000276.1:0-8135 GCA_048550535.1 Gammaproteobacteria bacterium | reverse complement strand
TACTGAGGTGTAGATTTTGCCCGACAGTATCTTGGCCAGATGCTTGGATAAGCCCCCTACATTGGGGGATATCGACATTTCATTGTCATTTAGAATCACCAGCATATCGGCATCGGTGTCACCGGCATGGTTGAGGGCCTCAAAAGCCATGCCTGCCGTCATCGCGCCATCGCCGATGATGGCGACGGTTTTTTGCTCACGGCCCTGTAGGCCAGCGGCTATGCTCATACCCAGTGCGGCACTGATAGATGTGCTGGAATGACCGACGCCAAAGGTATCGTAGGGGCTTTCGTCCCGCTTCGGAAAGCCGGACAGACCATGGTATTTACGCATGGTATTCATCTGCTGGCGACGGCCAGTAATAATCTTGTGGGGGTAGGTCTGATGACCCACATCCCAGACCAGCTTATCCTGCGGTGTGTTATACACATAATGCAGGGCCAGAGTGAGTTCGACCGTGCCCAGCCCGGCTGACAGATGGCCGCCGGTGTTGGCTACCGACTGAATCAGGTAGTGGCGTAACTCATCAGCCAGTTGTGGCAACTGGCTTTCACTGAGTGCACGCAGGTCATCAGGGGAATCGATGGTTTCCAGTAATGGGCTGTGGCTTGGTTCCTGCTCCGACATCTAGTGTCCCCGTTGCACAATATAGGCTGACAAGCTTCGCAAGGTGTCTGCCGATTGATCAAAAATTTCCAGTGCCGTCAATGCCAGCTGATGTAACTCAAGGGCACGCTCACGGGCACCATCCAGGCCTAATAAAGCCGGGTAAGTGGGTTTGTTTTGTTCCATGTCTGATCCCTGAGGTTTGCCCAGGGTTTCGGTGTCAGCGGTGACATCCAGGATATCGTCCTGAATCTGGAAAGCCAGGCCAATGCAGTGCCCATAGGTGGTCAGGCGATCAAGCATTTCTCTATTGGCATCAGGGCTACACATGGCTCCTAATAATACACTGGCTTGAATCAGCGCGCCGGTTTTTAACTGGTGCATATTTTCCAGTTGTTCCAGGGACAGCTGTTTGCCCACCGAGTCCAGGTCAATGGCCTGACCTCCGGCCATGCCAATGGAGCCACTGGCGGATGCCAGCAGCTGGACCATGTCCAGTTTAGCGTTGCTGTCACAGGGGATTTTGCTGTCCCTGGCCAGGATTTCAAAAGCCAGGGCCTGTAAGGCGTCACCGGCGAGAATCGCGGTAGCCTCATCGAAGGCTCTGTGGCAGGTGGGACGTCCTCGGCGCAAATCGTCATCATCCATGGCCGGCAGGTCATCATGGATCAGGGAGTAGGCGTGGATCATTTCAATGGCGGCGGCCGGGGCATCCAGCTGCTTTATGTCCAGATGTAGTGCCTGTCCGGCGGCATATACCAGTACCGGTCTTACCCGTTTGCCTCCGCCGCCAATGACCGAATAGCGCATGGCTTGCTGAAGATGGGTCTCAGGGCCCCTGGGTTGTGGCAGATAATGATCGAGGGCTAAATCAACCTGGCGGCGAAACTGTTCCAGTGTCTGCTTGAATGGTTCGTCTGTAGACATGGGCTATTCGTCGAGATCGAAAGATTTTTCTAGTAGTTCGCCGTTTTTTTCGACAAGTTGTTTAACTTTTTGCTCAGCATCCTGTAGTGCTTTCTGGCAGCTGCTGGCCAGTGAAATGCCTTTCTCAAACTGCTTCAGGGCTTCTTCGAGGGGCAGGTCGCCCTGTTCCATAGCGTCTACCAGCTGTTCCAGTTCAGCCAGGGATTGTTCGAAATTGATGGGAGTTTTGCGTGCCATGGAGCTCTATATCTAATGAATCGTACAACAGACCGGGTAAGTTACTGCTTTCACTCGTGCTAAGCAAGTGGATGGCTATTTTACATGAAAATGCTATGGCGAAAATCAATGATTGAATTTTTAAGGGGCTGGATGCTTCAGGATACTTTAAAGCGGACTTTAAATTATAAAAAAGAAAACGCGAATAAACGCTAATTAACGCAAATGTTTTTCATATGAGCCTAAGACAGGCTTCAGCAACGATTCGCTTTTTATCTTATTTGCGTGCATTTGCGTTGTTCGCGTTTTCTTTTTCAATCCCAATCATTAAATATCCAGCAGTTCACTTACCCGATGTACCGGGGTAATGGTCATACCTTCCGGCATATCCTGTTTTCTAGGCATGTTTTCTTTGGGGATAACGGCATGGGTGAAACCGTGTTTGGCGGCTTCTTTCAATCGTTCCTGGCCGTTGGGCACTGGCCGAATTTCCCCGGCCAGGCCGATTTCACCAAAGGTGACCAGGTTTTGTGGCAGGGGTTTGTTGCGAAAGCTGGATAAGATGGCCAGCAGCATGGCGGTATCGGTAGCAGTTTCGGTGACTCGCACCCCGCCCACGATGTTAAGGAATACATCCTGGTCATACATGGCTATCCCGCCATGACGATGCAGTACCGCCAGTAGCATGGACAGGCGGTTCTGGTCCAGCCCCAGAGTGACCCGGCGTGGGTTGGATAAATGGCTTTCATCCACCAGGGCCTGGACTTCGATCAGCAAGGGCCGGTTGCCTTCCCGGGTGACGGTGATGATACTGCCGGGCACAGGCTCGTCATGACGGGATAGAAAAATGGCCGAGGGATTGTTGACTGCTTTCAAGCCCTGTTCCGTCATGGCGAACAGTCCCAGTTCGTTGACAGCACCAAAGCGGTTTTTCACTGCCCGAATCATGCGATAGCGTTCGCCCGAGTCGCCTTCGAAATAGAGTACGGTATCCACCATGTGTTCCAGTACCCGGGGCCCGGCGAGCGTACCTTCTTTGGTGACATGGCCCACCAGGAATAAGGCGGTATCGGTCTGTTTGGCATAACGTACCAGTTGTGCGGCACTTTCACGAACCTGGGCCACGGCACCCGGAGCCGATTGCAGCAGCTCGGTGTAGACCGTCTGTATGGAATCCACCACCATGACCTGGGGCTGTTCCCGTTTTGCCAGCGCCAGTATTTGCTCCACACAGGTTTCCGTGAGCAGTTTGAAGCAGTTATCCTTCATCCCCAGTCGCTTGGCGCGCAAGGTAACCTGTTGCAGGGATTCTTCTCCGGTAACATAGAGGGCGTTCATTTTACTGCCCAGGGTAGCCATGGTCTGGGTCAGCAGGGTGGATTTACCAATGCCCGGGTCGCCGCCGATCAGGGTGACCGAACCGTGAACCAGTCCACCACCCAGAACCCGATCTAGTTCCCCAATACCGGTTGCGCTACGAGGTTCAGCCTGCAGGCTGATGTCTTTCATGCTTTGCACTTTGGACTTGCCGGCAAACCCGGTGAAGCGTGAGCTGCTGGCTTCGGTTTTGGGTATGCTTTCAATCAGTGTATTCCAGGCATTACAGTCCGCACACTGGCCTGCCCATTTGCTATGCAGGCCGCCACAGTCCGTACACTGATATTGTATTTTAGTCTTCGCCATGGTTATTCGTCTGCTGGGTGGATTCAGAGCTGGCTTCTGTGTCCTGGCTGCTGTACATGGCTTCACTGACTCGGGTCATCTGCACAGCATTGTTTTGCGTTTTAATAATCTCAATCGGGTGTCGGGCAATCATCAGGCTGGTGCCCGGTTCCGGGATCATTTCCATGTGTTCCAGTATCAGGCCATTCAGTGTTCTAGGGCCATCGATGGGGAGATTCCAGCCCAGAGCGCGATTTATTTCACGAATATGTGTATTACCACTAATCAGATAACGGCCGTCATCCCGAGGATGAATGTTCTGGTTGCTCAGTGGTGATGCGGTGGTGAATTCTCCCACCACTTCTTCCAGGATATCTTCCAGGGTCACCAGGCCCTGTATGTCTCCATATTCGTCAACTGCCAGTGCGGTGCGCCGTTTGTTAAGCTGGAAATTAAGCAGTTGTTGATATAAGGAGGTGCCTGTAGGGATAAAATAAGGTTCGCGAATTTGATTGGTCAGGTTTTCCCGGTTCAGCTGATCATGGGTGAGCAGGTTAATGATTCTACGCATGTGGATAATGCCCAGAATATTATTGATATCACCTCGGTAAAAGGGCAGTCGGGTGCGCTGGCACGTCGTGAGCTGATCAAGGATATCATCCCAGTCGTCATCCAGATCGACTGCAGTGATTTCACTGCGTGGCACCATGATGTCTTCTACCAGAGCATGTTCCAGGTTGAGTATGCCCAGCAGCATGTCCTGATGCTTTTGTGGAATTAACTTGCCGGTTTCCATCACCACCGTACGCAGCTCTTCCGGGCTTACGCCATCATCGTTCACCATGTCCGGACGTACCCCAACCAGTTTCAGCAAGGTGTTGGCCATAAGATTGACCATGAATACCAGCGGGTATAGCAGTTTCAGCAGTGGCGTATAAATGAAGGCGGCGGGAAAAGCGATGCGTTCCGGATGTAATGCCGCCAGGGTCTTGGGGGCCACTTCAGCGAAAATAAGTACCACCAGTGTCAGCAGTCCGGTGGCAATGGCAATGCCGGCTTCACCGAATAAACGCATGGCAATAATGGTGGCCAGTGCCGAGGCCAGGATGTTTACAAAATTATTGCCCAGAAGTATCAGGCCCAGCAACCGGTCCGGGCGGTTGAGCAGGCGCCGGGCCAGTTTGGCGCCACGAACGCCTTTATCGGCCAGATGTTTGAGTCGATAGCGGTTGAGTGACATAAGCCCTGTTTCGGAACTGGAGAAAAACGCTGAAAAAAGGATCAGTATAGTTAGCAGGGTAAACAGGGTACCCGTCGATATGTCATTCAATGATGATTAGTCCATGTGGCTACAAACAAACATTATCGGAAGGGCGTATCTGCAATGTCAAGATACGAGCAAAAACTCAAGCACGAATTTGCTGCCGAAATAAGCCAGCATCAGGCTAAAGAAGCCGGCCAGGGTCCATCGAATGGCCTTGCGACCACGCCAGCCCATCGCCAGTCTGCCAATGAGGAGTATGCCAAACACCAGCCAGGCAACCAGGGACAGTACGGTTTTGTGTACCAGATGCTGGGCAAACAGGTCTTCGAGAAACAGGAATCCCGTTACCAGTGCCAGGGTAAGTCCGATGAATCCGGCAAAGATGGAATCGAACAGCAGTTTTTCCAGGATCTGCAATGGTGGTAATCGGCGCAATATGCCACCTGGGTGGTGGCTATGCAATAAGCGGTTCTGAAATGCCAGTACCAGTGACATCAGTGCTGCCAGGCCCAGTAATGAATAAGCGATGATGGATACCAGAACATGTATTTGCAAACCCATGGCAGTATCGGGTGGAAGTATGTGGTTACCCTGGTAGACCATTTCCAGGATGATCGAGAGCAGGGTTAAGGGCAGTACCACCACCGCCATGATCTCAGTTTGGCGAGTTAATGACATCAACAGGGTGATCAGGCTAACAATCAGTCCCACAGTTGAGGCCGCATTGAAAAAACCAAACTGCAGGCCCGCCTGGGTAAACATATTGTTATACAGGCTGATGAAATGAAATGCCGCACCCAGAAAGCCGGGTATCAGTAACAAAGCTATGGGTTGTGCCAAAAGGCTGTCCCTGCCTTGTAAACGAAGCATCAAAGCCAGGGTGCAGAGCAGGTAGAAGAATATTGCGAGATAACCGGTTATGCCAATCATTGTCAGTATTTATTTTTTTAGCTATCAGCGTTTAATGGATTATACAGAATTGTTTTAACAGCCACCCTAGGTTAAAGAAAAAAATGCTCCAGCACCATGTTTGATTGTTATAGTAATGAACTCAATTTAACTGGGATTAACTATACTTGTGTGAAAATGATCACGAACAAGAGTAAAAAAAATGTTATTTTTCAGGAATTTGCTGATTTATTTTTTTCCCGTGATACCATTTTTGAAGTAACTAAAATAAAAGTGATTGATGTGGAGAGAAAATGCAATTACGCGTGCTAGGCTGCAGCGGAGGAATAGGCCAGAACCTGCGGACTTCAACATTCCTGCTGGATGATGATATCTTGCTGGATGCGGGCACCGGTGTCGGTGACCTGACCATGGAAGAAATGCGCAATTTGAAGCACATTTTTATCACTCACAGTCATATGGATCATATCACCAGCATTCCTCTGCTGATCGATACCCTGTTTTCCGAGCTGAGAGAACCGCTACAGGTCCATGCCCAGCCGGATACCATCGAGGCCATGAAAACCCACATTTTTAACTGGAAAATATGGCCGGATTTTGCCGAGCTGCCGACCAAAGATTCACCTGTGCTGGAATTTCTGCCTATGCACCCGGGGGATGTGGTGCAAATCAAGGACCGAAGCATCAGCATGATCAAGGTCGAGCATACCGTACCCGCAGTGGCTTATGCGGCAACCAGTAATAATCGATGCATGGTTTACAGTGGCGACACTTCCACCAATGACAGCCTGTGGCAGGCACTGAATGAGTTGCCATCACTGGATTTGATGATTATCGAATCTGCTTTCGCTAATGATGATATGGAGCTGGCTAAAATAGCCAAGCATTATTGCCCGAGTTTGCTGGCTGAGGATATTAAAAAGCTCAAACACAAACCCCAAATAGCGATTTCACACCTTAAACCCGGAGAAGAGTCCCTGATTATGGGCCAGTGTCGGTCGTTGATGGGGGGTGACTGGGAATTGCATCAACTATCCAGTGGCGATGTTTTTCAGATATAATCCGCACTCTGTTTTCATATATACATTAAATCATCATGTTCGACAGCTTAAGTGAGCGCCTGGGCAGGACCATTAAAAATCTGCGTGGTCAGGGGCGTCTAACCGAAGATAATATTAAAGACACCCTGCGCGATGTGCGTATGGCCCTGCTGGAAGCCGATGTGGCCTTGCCGGTAGTGCGTGACTTTATTGACCGGGTTAAACAACGCGCCGTGGGCAAGGAAGTGCTCACCAGTCTGAGCCCGGGGCAGGCCCTGATCAAGGTGGTCAATGAAGAGCTGGTCAGCACCATGGGGGAAGCCAACGAAGCCCTGGCGCTGAATGTCCAGCCGCCAGCCGTAGTGCTGATGGCTGGCCTGCAGGGTGCGGGTAAAACTACCACTGTGGCCAAACTGGCCAAACTGCTTAAACAGCGCCATAACAAGAAAGTAATGGTGGTGAGCTGTGACATCTATCGTCCAGCGGCGATCAAGCAGCTGGAAACCCTGGCCTCACAGGTTGGGGCCGAATTCTTCCCCAGTAATCAACAGCAAAAGCCGGTGGATATTGCCCACAAGGCCATAGACCAGGCAAAGAAACAGTTTATCGATGTGTTGCTGGTGGATACCGCAGGTCGACTGCATATCGATGCTGAAATGATGTCCGAGATTCAGGCCCTTCACAGTGCCACGCAACCGGTGGAAACCCTGTTCGTGGTGGACAGCATGACCGGCCAGGATGCGGCCAATACCGCCAAGGCTTTCAACGACAGTCTCGAACTCACCGGTGTCATCCTTACCAAAACCGATGGTGATGCCCGTGGCGGTGCAGCCCTGTCCATCCGCCAGATCACCGGTAAACCCATCAAGTTCCTGGGTGCGGGTGAGAAGGTAGATGCACTGGAGCCGTTTCATCCAGATCGTCTGGCCTCACGTATCCTGGGTATGGGCGATGTGCTGAGCCTGGTGGAAGAGGCTGAACGTAGCGTCGATCACGATAAAGCGGAAAAACTGGCAAACAAGGTCAAAAAGGGCAAGGGCTTTGATTTTAATGATCTGAAAGATCAGCTGGAACAGATGATGAACATGGGGGGGCTGGGAGCCCTAATGGATAAATTACCCGGAATGGGGCAAATGGCAGGTAATGTTAAAGGCCAGATGGATGATGGTCAGGTCAAACGCATGGTAGCCATTATTCAGTCCATGACTCCCAAAGAGCGAACTTTCCCCGACCTCATCAAGGGATCCCGCAAACGGCGTATCGCACTAGGGGCCGGTGTTCAGGTGCAGGACGTGAATCGTTTGATGAAACAGCAGATGCAGATGAGTAAAATGATGAAAAAAATGGCCAAGGGCGGCATGGCGAAAATGATGCGGGCCATGAAAGGCAAAATGCCGACCGGCATGGGATTTTGATGGTTGGTCTTGTTTAGCTGGATGTATCAAAGCACCCTAAATCGGTCATTTCGTATTTTTAAAAGAAAACGCAAATGAACGCAAATGAACGCAAAT
>JBLYYN010000275.1:0-6880 GCA_048550535.1 Gammaproteobacteria bacterium | reverse complement strand
TAAAGAATCATCGGCTATACCAAGATACTTACGAAAACGTATTTCCCAGTTAAGGCGTCCTTCATCCAGGCCATCGCATAAGTCATTCAAAAAACGATATATGATCATGATGATGGCAAGGCCGGCAATAGTACCCAGTAAACCGCCGAGTATGAAGGTGGACAGGTTCCTGTAACCAGAAAGCTCAATAATAAGTGTGGCAATAAGGGTTAATATTAAAAATATCCTGGGCTTTCTCGATAACCTGGTCCAGGTGAAGTGACGCAGCAGCCATAGCAGAAGGATAAGATTTATGATGAGTGCAATACCGAATATGCTTCTATTTAAATAATATACATGGTCACTAAAGCTGGATTTGATTTCATTGTTTAAAAAGAAAAAAGCAATCAGTCCAATGATGGCAAAAACCTGGAGCTGCCGGTTAATTTTTACGAGCTGCTTTTTTGGATATTGGAAATAGGAGCGAGCAGGGGCCGCTGGATTGAGTATGATTTTTACGCTAAGTGAAACTCCCAGGTAGATGGCAACCGCATAACTGGCTTTAGTAATAAAGGGTAAGGGCGTTACCGGTAGTGCAATGGTAAAAAATGCAGCAATAAGCACAACAGGTAACAGTATGGGTAGTGAGCTAGTAATGCTGGTTTGTACCGCCAGGGTAAGTACAGCAACACTGTCCTGGTATTGGCTTGAAGATGAAATTGCCCGGCGTAACATACGTTTAAATATCAGACCCAGAATGACACCCGCTGTAAATAGAGTTACTAGTAGAGCAAGTTGTTGTCCGGACAGTTGCAGGGACTGGTATTGATCGCTCAGAAAGTTGAATGTGTCCTGAAGCCCTGCTGCGGGCTGTTTGATGTTAAGTCCAAGCACCTCGATGATATTGGGGGTGCGAGCGGATAACTGTTGGGCAAGAATGTTTTGCTGTAAGTTATTGATGGATTTGATCAGATCCTGGCTTTGTAACAGTAATAGCTTGCAGGTGGCCTGTTGTTTATCCAGGTCTTTTTGCTGTTGTTCGAGGCTGCGTCGTTTTTTAGAAACTTCAGGGTTTTCTTTGCTGGTGGCTTCACCCAGAGTGGCCAGGTCCTGAGAAACTTTCAGTAATTGACTGTCTGTATTATCGATACAGGCCTGGGCATGGTTTTTAATCTGGCTGATATCTTTAAGTGGTTCAGTCAGAGTATCGGCACGGACATTACCGGTGCTAGCCAGTTTAATTATTTTCTCTTGTTGCTTGATAGTCGAAGTTGCTTCGCTAAGCCAGTCATCAGCGGCCTCTGTTGTTGCCTGTGCCGGAGAAAAAAATGACCAGGAAAATACTATGGCAGCAATAGTTAACAGCTGATGTGCAGGCTTTCGAGGGTTCAACATGGGTGGTCCTGGGTCTTGGTGCTGCCGGACTTGTGAGTATAAAGCTGTTGCTACTAGAGATAAAGATTTGTGGGAAGACAATGGCTGGTTTAATCGCTTGCATAGTGATCAGCCGTGGCCGGTTTGTCTATCGAAAAGAATTGGTATCAATCATAATTATTCACTTTACCTGATCAGAATAGACGCTGACCAGGCAGCTGGCTTAACACTGGGCTATCTTCAGGGCAGGCAGTTATTGACATGGTCGAGAAAGACGCCGGGCATTTAAAGAATAATAATAACGATGAACTGAATTATGAATGCTATAGAAAATAGCAGGATCATCATTACAGCAGGAAGAAAAAGTAGTTAGGTTCTGTTGAGTATGGTTTGAAAGTGCTGATGGATGATTATTACATTGAGAATGATCATCGGCACTGAGGTATTCTACTATATGTTTTTGCTTCAGCAATTTTCAGTACTAAAGATACCGCTCCATAGCCACATGATCAGGGCGGCCGCTATACACAGTAGCTGAGCTACGGCGAAGCCAATGACACTGGTGGCCAGCATGGGGACGATAATACTGGCCACCACGGCGGCAAATAATATGTGGATAAAACTTTGCACCGCTGACGCCAGTCCTCGATTATGGGGGAAACAGTCAATGGCCAGTATACTCAGGGCGGGCATCGACAGTGCCATGCCAAAGGCATACAGCACCTGCGGTGCGATAATGCCTATGATGGTGGTTTCAGAGTAGAAAGCACGACTCACACTGATCAGGCTGGCCAGTATCATGGCAAAAAATGCCAGATGGACAATATGCCTGGTTGGCCAGCGATGTGACAGTTTGCCCGAGGTAAATGATCCGGCAATAATACCCGCGGTCATGGGCACAAACTGGTAGCCAAAATCGGTGCTGGATAAATGCAGGAAATCATAAATCACAGTGGGTGAACCGGCGATAAATATAAATAATCCACCAAAGCTGCTACCCAGGGCCAATATTAATGTCAGAAAACGAAGATGGGTGAGGCTGCGCCAGTACACCCTTGCCACATCCCATGGATGGAAGGATTGTTGATCGGCCCGTGCCAGGGTTTCTTTCAGGAAATATGCGGTCATCAGAAAAATGACCAGGCCATATAGGGCGAGAAAATAAAACACACTGCGCCAGCCAAAGGCATCGTGTAACCAGCCACCGATGATGGGCGCAATAGCCGGCGCCAGCCCAAATAACATCATCACATAGGCTAGTGCCCGGTGGGCCATGTGACTGTCATGGGCATCCCGAATCATGGCGCGACCGGCAATCATACCGCCACTGGCGGACATGCCCTGTAAAACCCGAAACAGCAGAAAGCTAGAATAATCACTGGCTATGGCACAGCCAAGGGATGCAACCAGGTAGAGTCCTAAGGTAGTGAGTATCACACGTCTACGGCCAATGCGATCCGATAATGGCCCCCAGAATAAAGTGGAAAAGGCTGCTGCAACCAGGTAAAAGCCTATACTCTGTGACATGAGTGCCCGAGAAATCTGAAACTCCGCTTCCATGGTTGGAAATGACGGCAGATAAGTGTCAATGGTAAAAGGGCCGGTCATTGACAACAGGGCAACAGTGAGGATAAACCAGTGGTTAGGAACTTGCGTTCTAGTTTGCATGGCACAAAACAGTCCTTTGTTAATGGCGGGTGCCAAAGAATGGGATTGCTAGGCCAGTGATTATACTTGGGCTTTACTTATTCACAATGTAGGTTTTGAATGATGCGGGCCCATGTGGATCTTTCCTGTTTAGTTGAAATGGCTTGTAACCGACCAATATAGAATCATACAATTGTCTGATAACAATATGGAGGTGAGGAATGAGTATTGAGGTTAATTTATTTACGCCGATAACCGTCGCTGGTTATGAACTGCCGAATCGTATCGTAATGGCTCCCATGACCCGTAATCGGGCCGGCGATGGAAATGTGGTGCATGAACTACAGCAGGAATATTATCGCCAACGTGCCAGCGCGGGCCTGATCATCACCGAGGCCACTCAAATTTCCCCGCAGGGTGTGGGTTACCCAGCCACCCCGGGCATCCATAGTACAGAGCAGACCCAGGCCTGGAAAATGGTCACCGATGCTGTGCATGAAGCCGGTGGCCATATTTTTTTACAGCTCTGGCATGTGGGCCGCATCTCTCATCCTTCATTGCAAATGGACGGGCAATTGCCGGTGGCGCCCTCGGCGATCAGGCCCGAAGGGGAGGCCGTCACTTACCAGGGACTGCAGGCGTTTGTTACCCCCCGTGCGCTGGACAAAGATGAGTTGCCGGGCATAGTGCAGGACTATGTAAAAGCCGCGCGCAATGCGATGGAAGCCGGTTTCGATGGTGTGGAAATTCACGCTGCCAATGGTTATCTGCTGGACGAGTTTATTCGTGACGGCAGTAATCATCGAGAAGATGAGTACGGGGGTAGTATTGAAAATCGCAGCCGATTACTATCGGAAGTGGTGTCTGCGGTATGCGATGCCATCGGTAATGATAAAGTCGGCGTTCGACTGTCGCCGGAGAACAGCTTTAATTCCATGCAGGACAGTGACGCCCAGAACACGTTTAACTATGTAGTGGCCATGTTAAATGGATTTAAGCTGGCCTATTTACATGTGCTGGAAGGTGACATGATGAACCAGCAACGCTCTCTGGATTACCTGCAATTCAAACAGCGTTTCGATGGCCCCTACATGGCGAACTGCGGCTATGATTATGATAAAGCCCAGGCTGCGATTTTAAATGGTGCTGCCGATTTTGTATCTTTCGGTATTCCGTTTATTGCCAATCCCGACTTGCCGGCCAGATTCAAAGCAGGTGCTGAGCTGGCTGTGGCCGACCAGACAAGGTTTTATGGTGGCGATGATAAGGGGTATACTGATTACCCGACCATGTCCGATTGATGATTACAGCTAGCGACTATTCTGGAGTGTTGTGTTGTTGAGTAAAATACTAAATTTTGCCCAGTCGAAACTATACTGGGTCATGCTGTTAGTTTTAGGTTTTTTATCAGAGGCCATAGCATTATTTTACCAGTATGGTCTGGATTATTTACCCTGTGTACTGTGCATTCATATACGCATCTGGGTTATGGGTTTCATGCTGGTGGCGGTGGCTGCCCTGGTTTTGCATCGTTATGCCTATACCTCTATTATCAGTCATCTGTTGACTACGGGGATGATGGTGGGTGGCCTGGAGCGTGCCTGGTATATGCTGGGTATCGAACGCGGCACGGTATTTGGCAGTTGCAGTATGGAATCGGGACTGCCGACCTGGTTCCAACTGGATCAGTGGTTTCCATGGATGTTCAAGGTTTGGGAGGCCTGTGGTTACACGCCGCTGCTACTATTCAGGATCAGTATGGCCGAAGCACTGACGGTTATGTTTGCTCTCATGCTGGTGATGAGTGCGGTATTGGCAACTATATCTATTCGAGACCGAATCCTTAAATAAGCCACCTGAGCTGATGAAGCAGGCTCAGCATGTAAAGCGGAAAAGCACTATGCCACAACTGGGTCATGTCGTGTTCTATGTGAAACAGCTTGAACGATCCGTTCAATTTTACACAGATGTGGTCGGCCTTGACGTGCAGGGCAAGATATTCAATGGCAAAGCGGCACTACTGACCGGGGGTAGTACTCATCATGAATTATTGCTGATCGAAGTGGCTGAGGCTGATGGGCCATTACGGGGTAAACGTATAGGGCTTTATCATGTGGGCTGGAAACTGGGTGATTCCATAGAGCTATTGAAGCAGGCTTATAACAGGGTCATTGAAATGAGTATTGATATACAGGGAATGTCCGATCATACGGTGAGCCAGAGTCTTTATTTACTCGATCCTGATGGCAACGAAATCGAGCTTTATGTGGATAATCCAGACTTTGACTGGCAACAGGATAAAAGCTGGATGGAAGCACCGATAAAGCCATTGCGTTTTTAACATGCTGGGTTTACTTTTATTCTATTTGTGGCTTCGATGTTAAAAATATTACGAACCACCATTTACTTCAGCTTTCTGTTTTCTGCAATTTGTTCAGCAAATGTGCAAACGCTGGAGCTCACCGTGGCCGATCAGGAATTTTCGATTGATCACTATCCTGCTGAGGGTAAGCATCTGGTGCTCTGGCTGTCGTCCGGGTTTGAAACCAGTGAAGTCGAATTGAACACTGCACAGCGTTTATCACAGGCGGGTGTGGAAGTCTGGTATGTGGATCTGGTGAATAACCTGTTCCTTACACGTGATGCTAAAACCATGCGCTCATTCAGGGGTGAGTATGTGGCTGAGTTGATTGTGATGGCACATCAGAGAACCGGTAAACGAGTGACCGTCATTGGCCGCGCCTATGGTGCCATTCCAGCTTTATACGGAGCACATAAATGGCAGACGCTGGATAAGCCCTCGTCAGATTACCTAAATGGAGCCATTCTGTTTTCACCGGAACTGATCCAGACGGTGCCGGCCCTGGGACAGACGGCCGAATACATGCCAGTAGTATCAGCCTCCAGTTTACCCATTATGGTATTTCAGTCAGCAAAGCGGGGTAACCGCTGGCAGTTGAATGAACTGGTCAGGGAGTTGCAAAAAAACAACCCCAATGTATTTGTTAAAATTTTCAAGGATGTCACCAGTGTGTTTTCCGACAGGGATACGTCTTTGCAAACCCTGCAGGTCCGTCAGGCTTTAGTGCATGATCTGATCAGCAGCATTAATTTACTGGAACGATTTGTTACACCGCAGCAGGCACTGCCGCTGAAAAAAATAAAACCGGCACAAACCCGTGGTCTGGATATCAGCCTGAAGAAATACACAGCCAATCCGCAACCAGCGCAACTGGATTTGCTTGATGCACGGGGTAAAAGGCTGGTGCGTAAGGATTACAGGGGCAAAGTCACTGTGGTGAATTTCTGGGCCAGCTGGTGTGCCCCCTGTATTGAAGAAATTCCATCGCTGAATAATCTGTTAATCAAGATGAAGGACAGGCCGTTTGAACTTATCTCGGTCAATTATGCTGAGGATGCTTATAAGGTAAGTTTGTTCCTGCAACAGGTGAAAGTTAATTTCCCGGTATTGCTGGATAAGGAGGGTAAGGTATCTGCCGAGTGGAATGTCCTGGTGTTTCCCTCCACCTTCGTCATTGGGCCAGATGGTATGATTCATTACGGAGTGAACGGTGCCATTCACTGGGATAGCCCTGAAGTGGTGAAGCAACTCAATCGGCTTTATTTGGAGTTTTCAAAGCTCCATTAAACAATAACGAGGCTAACAATTATGTCCAGAATAAAAATTATGGCGCTCAGGCATTCGGCTTTTTACAGCCCTCTGTTAATGACTATGGCCGGTGGTTTTCTGAAGCAGCAGGGCCTGGACTATGAATACCAGTTAGCCACGCCGGACAATACAGTGCCGGACAATATCCGTTCTGGACAATGCCAGCTGGCACAGTCGGCGGTGGCCACCAGCTTTTCCGAACTGGAAAAT
>JBLYYN010000274.1:0-4196 GCA_048550535.1 Gammaproteobacteria bacterium | reverse complement strand
GACTTGACCCTGTTTTTCTGTTAGAAAAAACTCTGTTCTCGATTACTGTTCCAAACGTAATTCCACCTCCTACATACCCAAAGGGCATAAATCCATGTAGTAGTGACCCCGATTATTTCCGAGGGGTGACTGGTGCAGCTCAGATTTTGGGCGAGAACCAATAACTTTGAAATAACGGGTGCATTGAGTAAAGCCTGAATAAATATAAAAAACGTAAAATATTTACGTTTTGATAGCTTATTGTCTATTGACAGAAACTGGCTTAGTGGTGACCCCAAACATCAAGGCGCCACCAGGTCAACTAGACGTTGGGTAAATACCGTGTTCCCACTCGCTGTAATCAATAGTTGGGTCTTGGCCCGGGTCATGCCGACATACATTAATCTCACCTGATCCACCAATTCATCAGCGACGAATTGAATCTTGTCGATACCAGCCAATACCACCGTCTCAAACTCAAGCCCCTTGCTGCTGTGTATGGTGAGCACAGTCACCAGCGGTTTGCCTGGATCATAAGCGGCCTTATTTTCCTTGCCGACCAGGCACAGGTTCGGTATGTCCGCCTTATCGAAACACTCGGCAATCATTGTCGCCATATTATTGCTCGGCACCAGTATCGCAATTTCATTCGCGGCCTGCCCTGTCTTTAGCCACTTGCTAATACAACGAATCACGTAGTCCAGTTCTTCACTTTGCTGGTCGAACAGCCTGAACACCGGCGCAGGACCTGTTCCGCCGGCCGATTCGGGAGCGATAACCGGAATATGGTCCTCATCCGAATCTGACGCAGCAATAAACTCCTGGGCAAACTTATAGGCAAACTCCAGAATTTCCCGTGTGTTGCGATAGTTGAGCTTTAGAATGGTAGTGCGTCCGCGCGCTTTGATTCCGACACTGGAAAGACTGTAATCTAAGGCACTGTGCTTCTTATATATTGACTGGGCGTCATCGTAGAGCAACAACAGGGCATCCGTCTCAGGGTCCACCATCTGCGTAACCAGTTGTAACCACTCCGGTTCAAAATCATGACCTTCATCGATCAAAACCGCGCTGTACTGGGCACGGGGAATCTGCGATTTTTCCACACCCCGAATCACCGCCATCACCTGGCGTTCAAAATACGGCGCCTCATTGCCTGGCACCTCACAGTGATAGGTTTTAATCTGCTGACCGCACCAGTCATGGAAATGATAAACCTGTACTTTATGTTCAATTTTTTTCTCACTAACATAGTGACGCAAATTGGCCGCGAGTGAGACATTGAAACACAGCACAAGAACAGGCTTGCTCATGGTTTGCGCCAATTGCAAAGCGCGAAATCCAAGAATCATGGTTTTTCCGGAACCAGCGACACCGTGTATCACACGATGGCCATCGCCCAAATTACGTGCGAGTTGCTCCTGCTGTAAATCCATCACTTTGATAAGCTCTGGGACGGTGTGCGTTATTTCCGAGCGCCCTCCCTTATCATCGACTTCGATGAACAAATCTTCTTGAGTACCTGCGATGCGCAGTTCCGGGAACAGGTGCCAGCGAATGCGTTCTATATCCGGCAGGCTCAGTTTCTGATTAAAGCTGTAGTTGAACATACCCCATAACTGTTGCTGAAAAGTTTCCGGGTCGCTATTTTCAGGCATTTCATCCTTACACAGTACCAGGTGGTCAGGCAACACTGACATGCCTTCCGGCGTCAGTGCTTTATTCAGCTGGGTTTGATTAATATGGGTAAAGACGACGCCATAGCCATAGGGGAACTTCAACTTCCCCTTATAATCACCACTCGGTACGACCAGATGGCTATCTGCCGACAACATATCGATGACTTGATAAGCACATTGCCTGGCCTGTTCGATGGGATTAGGCGCAGTTACTTTACCATTGTTCGTCAACAACTCGACACGGTGCTTGGATATTTTTTTGATGTTTTCCAGGCGCCAGTCTTTGACTTCCAGAAACAATAATCCACGTGCTGGATGCAGAATAATAAAATCAGGGTAGCGATTCTTGCGCCCTACGGGTATGTCGTACCAACACAGGTAGTCATCATCTAACAGCGCTTCCAGCCGCCTGGCCAAACGCTTTTCGCCAGGAGTCATCCGGGAAAGACAGGTGTTCAGGTTAGGGATTAGCTGGGCCATGGCGTAAGATTATTTAGTTATCGGGTTGTATTTCTTCCACTCAGTAAATTACGACAAAGAGTTTCTTCTAAACTCTCTGATCCGTCCTTGCATGTGGAGAAGACATGCAAATCATTCATCACCAAAGTGATACAGAATATATTATTTACTTCCTTTTCAATCGAGTCTGACCATTTGGCCTTATAGTTTTTACTCTGACCCCAAACAAGGCCTGACCCTATGCATTTTTACTCATAATGTTTTTATTTTCGTTTATGAAACCTTTCAATTCTAAGCTCCGTTGAGCCAAACAACCACGCTGAAATCACAGTGACCAGTGCCAGAGTGACGACACTAATGAGCGTAGCTATTATAAAAACACCAATAAAGCCAAGAGATAAAGTGACCGCAATACCGATTATTGGAAATAGAATAAATATAACGACTGCTGTCACTACAGCCGCAATAATGATCGCACCGAGCATTAACAAAGTTTTTATAAAAGGATTGGTAACTTCCTGATCGTTAAATACTATTCGTATAGCCATACGATTTTCTCCATAATATAGGTAACGAAAATATTATTTTATAACCGAGAACCAGGGTCATAGAACCAGGGTCAGGTCTTGCCTTTTGCTAGCACGAATCAAGACCTGACCTTATTCCCAATATTTGATGACTGTAAAAACAAGGTCTGAGTTGGATATGCAAATTCAATACCTTCATTTTCAAATTGTTCGTGAATATGTAGATTTATGATTTGCTGGATATCCATATATTTATTGTAGTCCGGGCCTGTTACATAATAAACCGTCTCGTATACCAGAGAAAAATCTCCATATTCCTTAAAATGCGATCGATCAAAGCGAGTATCTTCCTGCAGCTCAACTGCATTACGAATAATCAATGGAATTTTTATCAGCTTATCACGTGGTGTTTGATAGGTAACACCAATATTAAAAGCAACACGTCGCTCATACATGCGGCCAAAGTTACGTATGCGGCTGTTAAGCAAGTCAGCATTAGAAAAAACAAGTTGTTCGCCAGACAAACTACGTAGTCGTGTGGTTTTGAGCCCCACGTATTCTACTGAGCCAAGCAGATCACCGATGATCAGGAAATCACCGACAACAAACGGCTTATCCAGTACAATCGAAAGCGAAGCAAACAAATCACTCAGCACAGCCTGCAAGGCCAGCGCCACTGCAATACCACCTACACCCAGCCCGGCAATCAGCGTAGTAATATTGACACCCAGGTTATCCAGAATCAATAATAAAACGATCGTCCAGATAACAATCTTGCCAATAAAATTGATAACATTGAGGGTGGTTATACTGGCCGGATCTTTTGTTAACTGTTCCCTGCGATATTCTTCGATGCTAACGCGAAGAGCTACCGATACCCATAGACCAGCCTGAATGATTAACACTACAATGAGCACAGAATTAATAATGGAGCGCACGTTAACCGGGAGTGTTAACACAAGTGCGCCAAAGAACAAAGACAGGATGAGAATGAATAACCACCTGGTGCGTTTAAGCACGGCCACCAGTGTAATCAGAAGAGGTGACGCAAACTGAGTCGTTAATCGTTTCAGCTGTTTGACCGCAATAAAGCGGGCCATACTGATAACCAACGCTATCGAAATAGCAATAGCTAGAGATAGCAGCCAGGTTTGCAGGGTATTGTTCGCGATATTAGTGAGTAGTATGTCCATAGCTGTATCCTGCCATCATTTGCCAGTGTATTCCAATGTGCTTATCTGGACACCCATAATAACAAAATGCTTATTTTGCACCTAAGTCTTTGCTTTTACTGACATCTTATCATGGGTGTCATATTAATTTTTACTCTGGCCTTTGATTGCAATTAGAGAGTCGTTGTAAGATGAGTTGCAGTTCGTTCTCGCTCATATTCACATACTCCAGCACCCGCCCATAAAGCATGGCGGTTGGTGCGTTGCGTCCGCCTCGTTCTGTTTGTAACTGATTGAGACAATACAAAACAATACGCTCTTTTCGCGTCAGGCCGTCGCGAACTTCGGGGAGATTGTCTGAATCATATAAATTCATGAGT
>JBLYYN010000273.1:0-10042 GCA_048550535.1 Gammaproteobacteria bacterium | reverse complement strand
ACCCACCACCATCATGGCTTCACCAGCGCTGACCATATCCAGCATTTGCTGGCGCTTTTTACCTTTTAATTTTCCCGATAACCAGGCCACGGTAATACCCAGGGGTTCAAACCAGCCCCTGAAGCTCTGGTAATGCTGCTCTGCCAGAATTTCGGTGGGGGCCATCAGGGCCGCCTGATACCCCGCTTCGATAGTTTTTAAACAGGCCATGGCCGCCACTACGGTTTTTCCCGAGCCCACATCCCCCTGTACCAGTCGCATCATAGGCAATGCTTGTTCCAGATCACCGAGAATTACCTGATTGATTTTAAGTTGAGCCGATGTCAGATCAAATGGCAAAGACGTGACGAACCGATGCAGCAGGTGGTTATCACTCTCCAGTACAATGGCAGGATGCAGGCGATGTTTATCTCGCAAAGCTTGCAGGCTCAGATGATGCGCCAGCAATTCTTCCAGTACCAGTCGCTTCTGTGCAGGGTGTTCTCCATCAGCCAGTTTAGTCAATATGGCATTGGGTGGCGGCCGGTGAACATAACTTATCGCCTCAGCCAGAGTGGGCAGTTTGAACTCGTCTAGCAAACTGGCCGGCAGATAATCCTCCAGTATTCGCCCCTGCTCCAGCAACTGCAGTGCCTGTTGGCTGATTTTGCGCAATAGTGCCTGGTGCACGCCCTCGGTGGTAGGATAAATGGGGGTCAGGCACTGCTCCATAGGCACTGACTGACCTTCAACCAGCAGGGTATATTCCGGGTGAATCATCTCCAGCTTGGCGTTCCCAGGTCGCACATCACCAAAACATCTCAAACGGGTGCCGGCCACCAGCCTGGCCTGCTGCTGTTTGTTAAAGTTAAAGAATCGCAGCAATACTCCGCCAGTACCATCGGCCAGATAACACAGCAGCATACGCCGACTTCGACCGCGGCGGCTGAAGGCGATTTCGGCGTGCTCGATATGCCCTTCAATTACCTGGCCTACACCGGGTCGAAGTGAGCCAATGGACACCACTCGGGTACGATCTTCATATCGATAGGGTAAGTGAAACAGCACATCCTGGACGGTGACTATGCCGATCTTGTGCAATTTTTCGGCTATCCTTGGACCCACTCCAGCCAATTGCGTCAAGTCCAGGGCATCATCCGTGTGCGGGTTTGCTTTCGATTCAGCCAATGTACCGTCCATTGAGTAATCCTGGCCCTGGGAAGATCAGCCCAGTTCCAGGATCGCATCCATCTCAACAGCCGAGCCTTTGGGTAAATCAGCCACACCTATGGCGGCACGGGCTGGATAAGGTTGTTTGAAATAGTCGGCCATGACCTGGTTCACCGTAGCAAAATTACTCAGGTCGGTTAAAAATACATTGAGCTTGACCACATCGCCCAGGCTGCCACCAGCGGCCTCCGCCACCGCGGCCAGATTGCTGAATACCTGGTGAATCTGCTGTTCCACACTGCCTTCCAGT
This sequence comes from Gammaproteobacteria bacterium, assembly GCA_048550535.1. Lineage (GTDB taxonomy): Bacteria > Pseudomonadota > Gammaproteobacteria > SZUA-229 > SZUA-229 > CBDULX01. The sequence goes on along the minus strand of JBLYYN010000273.1, from coordinate 8,583 downwards.
AGCTCCATGGTCTCGGGAATCAACGGAATCTGTCCAGACATATAAACCGTGGTGCCCATTTTCACTGCCTGGGAATAAGTACCTATGGCCTGGGGAGCTTTATCAGTAGAAATAATTTCTTTAGTCATAGTGTTTTTCTAGTTTGAGGAAAATTGATTAATGGTGACGATGTATTTTCATAACCGAGTGAACCCGACGCAAGCGCCTCATAATCTTGGCCAGGTGATCGCGACCGTGGACGGTTATAATAAAACCAATGGTCATGGATATGCCATCCCTGTCTTCCACTTCCACATGTTCGATATTGGCGGCTTCATCAGAAATGATGGTAGCCAGTCGCGCCAGAACACCGCGCTCATTGGTGACATGCAAATCCACTGCACAGGAGAATTCACCGGATAAACTCTCCGACCATTGCACGTCCACCAGCCTGTCGGTTTTAAAACGCTCGCCTTCGACATTCTTACAACCTTCCTGATGAACCACAATGCCACGGCCACGGCTCAGCAGGCCCACAATATGATCACCGGGTATCGGATGACAGCATTTGGCATAAGACACCACCATGCCCTCGGTGCCTTTGATCGCCAACGGGCTAAGAGTGGTCATTTCCGACTTGTGTTCAGACTCGTCGTCACTGCCTTCGGGGTATAAGCGCCGCACCACCAGACTGGCTGGACGATTACCCAGACCAATATCTTCCAGTAATTTGTTGATATTGTTAAAACCGTATTCTTCCAGCACCGGTCGGAAATCATCTTCGTTGAGGTCTTCAAAGGTGATATTTTTATTCAGCAGGCAGCGGGACAATAAGCGACGCCCCTGAGAAATCGCCTCATCGGAACGCATATTCTTCAGATAATGACGAATATTGGTTCGAGCCTTGGCGGTCACTACATAATTCAGCCAGGATGGATTGGGATGGGCCGCCGCTGAGGTGACAACTTCTACGGTCTGGCCACTGTACAGAGGCGTATTCAGGGGTGCGAAGCGATGGTCCAGCTTGCAGGCGACACAGGTATTGCCAACATCGGTATGCACGGCATAGGCAAAGTCCACCGGCGTAGCATCTTTGGGCAATTTGACGATGTCGCCGTTAGGAGTGCACACATACACCTCATCAGGAAACAGATCGACCTTAACATTCTCCAGGAACTCCACGGAATCACCCGCATTCTGCTGCATTTCCAGCAAACCGGTCAGCCATTCCCGGGTTCGGGCCTGTACATCATAATTACCGCCCTCATCGCTTTCCTTATAGAGCCAGTGTGCGGCGATACCGGACTCGGCGAATTTATCCATTTCAGCGGTGCGAATTTGAACTTCCAGGGGGATAGCATGGGGTCCGAACATGGCCGAATGCAATGACTGATAACCATTTTCCTTGGGTATAGCAATGTAATCCTTGAATTTGCCCGGTATCGGCTTAAACAGGTTATGCACCACACCCAGTACTCGATAACATTCATCCACAGTATCAACCACCACCCGTATACCATAAACATCAAAAATGTTTTTATAACCCAGGCTCTTGCTGTGCATTTTTTTATACAGGCTGTAGGGATGTTTTTTTCGTGCCGTGACTTCGGCATCTATACCCATCTCCCCGATGCGAGAGGCCAGGGCATTGTGAATGGTGGTGATAATTTCCTTGCGATGACCGCTGGTATGGGAAATGGTGTTTTCCAGTATTCGGTAACGCATGGGATACATGGCGCGAAAACCCAGATCTTCCAGCTCCAGTCGTAATGAATTAATCCCTAGCCTGCGTGCCAGCGGTACATAAATGTCGAGTGTTTCTCTGGCAATACGTCGGCGTTTATCCGGGCGCATCACACCCAGTGTACGCATGTTGTGCAGGCGATCTGCCAGCTTGATCATAATCACCCGGATATCCCGGGCCATGGCCAGCAACACTTTCTGGATGTTGATGGCCTGTTTTTCCTGGGTACTTTTAAACTTGAATTCGGTAAGTTTGCTGACGCCATCGACCAGCTCGGCCACATCACCCCCGAAGCGGTCTTTCACATCCTCTTTGGTGACCGAAGTGTCTTCAATAACATCATGCAAAATCGAAGCGATAATACTCTTCGAGTCCATATGCATTTCTGCCAGGATTCGGGCCACCGAAATGGGGTGATAGATATAGGGCTCGCCAGTTTTGCGGAATTGCCCGTCGTGGGCCTGGGCACTGTACAAATATGCCTGGTACACCTCCCGCACCTGATCGTGATTCATATAATCCTCGACTATTCGGCAAAGATCTGAAATCAGGAAACGGGACGGATCGCTGTATAAATCCGTTACATCAGGAAGGGAGGGGCGATCGGGGTTTATGGCCATAGTTCCACTACAGATAGCTCAGGTCAGATCTCCTGCCTGACTTCTTCCTCAGTAAAATCGGTATCCATGGCGTGTTCCTGTGCGGATACCTCATCCAGAATTTCAGGCCCTATCAGACCGTCAGCAATTTCACGTAATGCCAGTACAGTCGGCTTGTCGTTATCCAGTGGTACCAGTGCCTCACCACCCATAGCGATCTGGCGCGCACGTTTGGCGGCCACCAGTACCAGGTGGAAACGGTTATCAACGTGGGGTAAACAATCTTCAACAGTCAAACGAGCCATGCTTTATCCTCTTTAAGCTTTATTTCAATAATTCGATTAATAAATGTTCCAGCCTGCGTTCCTGACGCAACTGACGCAGGCGATTTGCCTCAATAATACTCTGCAGATCATGCAATGCCTGATCAAAATCATCGTTCACCACCAGGTAATCAAACTCGGCATAATGTGACATTTCATTCACCGCGTCCTGCATACGACGATTGATGATGTTTTCGTCATCCTGTCCTCGACCTCGCAGCCTCTGCCGCAGCGCCTCAAGAGAAGGTGGAACAATAAATATAGACTGACTGTCTTCAATCAGACGTCGCACCTGGCGCGCGCCCTGCCAGTCAATTTCCAGAATCACATCCTGTCCATTGAGCAATAGTCTCTCGACGTGCTGTTGCGAGGTACCATAATAGTTATCGAATACCCTGGCATGTTCCAGAAAAGCACTGTGGCCGGCCATGGATAAAAACGCTTCCTGGTCCACAAAATGATAATCCTGACCGTCCACTTCTCCGGGTCGTATGGCACGGGTGGTATGGGAAACTGATACGGTAACATCCTGTGTAGTAACTACCAGCTGACGAACCAGACTGGTTTTTCCTGCGCCAGAGGGGGCCGAAATTATATAAAGTGTACCTTTACTCAATGAGTACCTCGAGAAGTTGAGCCAATAGCTCTAGGATACCCTATTTAGTAGAGAATATGCAGTGAAAAGCCCTATTTATATACGCAGCAGATGCTCACATAGTAGCCAGATGGACGGGCATGCGACGAGCCCCCCAGTCGCCGGGAAGCGCTTCAATAACCCCGGCCAGTTTACTTCCACACTGTTTACAACAGCCATGCTCATCCAGGTTCCAGGCACCCAGCACATACCAGTCACGTGAAATCAGTTTATTACCGCACTGATGACAATAGGTGCTCTCGCCATCTTCATCGTGAACATTGCCGGTGTAGGCATAATGCACACCATTCTCCAGGGCAATCTTACGAGCACGGGTCAGGGTAGTTGCGGGTGTTGGTGGTATATCCCGCATTTTCCAGTCAGGATGAAAGGCGGTGAAATGTATAGGCACATCAGGCCCAAGGTGCTCGATTACCCACTGGGTCATGTGCTGAATTTCCTCATCCGAATCATTGTGACCGGGTATCAACAGGGTGGTCAGCTCGAACCAGACATTCGTTTCATGCTTAAGATAAACCAGGGTATCCAGCACCGGCTGTAAGTGACCACCAGTGAGCTTGTGGTAGAAATCCTCGGTAAATGCCTTAAGGTCCACATTTGCCGCGTCCATCGCTGCAAAGAATTCCTTACGTGGTTCCTCACAGATATAACCGGCAGTAACTGCCACGGTCTTGATACCACGAGCATGACAGGCTGCCGCCACATCGATGGCGTATTCGTGAAATATGACCGGGTCGTTGTAGGTGAAGGCCACACTGCGGCAATTTAGCTTTTGAGCCACTTCGGCGATTTTTTCTGGCGATGCACTATCGGCCAGGGTATCAATTTCCCGAGATTTGCTGATATCCCAGTTCTGGCAAAATTTACAGGCCAGGTTGCATCCGGCAGTACCAAACGACAGCACCGGTGTACCTGGCAGAAAATGGTTCAGAGGTTTTTTTTCAATGGGATCCACACAAAAACCACTGGAACGACCATAAGTAGTAAGAACGATCTGATCGCCCTCATTAGCTCGTACAAAACACAGGCCCCGCTGCCCATCCTTCAATTTACAGTAACGTGGACATAAATCACACTGCACTCGACCATCATCCAATCGATGCCAGTATTTCGTAGCGACAGTATCTGTATTCATGTATTTCATTATATGCCTGAGCAATTAAATTTGTTTGACCCATTACAATCAACACACGAATAATTACCATTGAAGTAAGCATATGCTTATATATAAGAACCATGAACTATCGCAGAAAACTCTCTATGCTAAATCAAACTTTTAAATTTTCGTTTGTCGGCGTAGTATAATCTTTATATTCACCGCCTTGGTTTCTTGAATAACCATCAAAAACGGAGGTAAAAATGAACACCATACGTCCACCTGCGGTTGCCGGAATGTTTTACCCGGCGGACCCTGATCAGCTTAGACACGATGTCGAAGATTACCTGTCCAGCGTAAGCTCCCTCGGCAAACCACCAAAAGCCATTATCGCTCCCCATGCAGGCTATATTTATTCAGGCCCCGTGGCTGCCAGTGCTTATGCCAGCCTGAAATCGGTGCACGATAAAATCAAACACGTGGTGCTTCTGGGACCAGCCCATCGTGTCGCTTTTACTGGCCTCGCCGCACCCTCCACAAAAGCCTTCAATACCCCTCTGGGTAATATCAGCATTAATCAAAATTTACTGAAACGACTGGAACCATTGCCCCAGGTAAGGATCATGGATGCTGCACATGAACTAGAGCACAGCCTGGAAGTACAATTACCTTTTTTGCAAATTCTGCTCGATAAATTCGACCTGTTACCGCTGGTCGTAGGCGATGCCGATAAAGATGCCGTAGCCGAAGTGCTGAACCTGGCCTGGGGTGGCGATGACACTCTGATCGTCATAAGTTCCGACCTTAGTCATTATCATGACTACACCACTGCACAACATATGGATCAGGACACCTCAAGAGCTATTGAACTATTACAGCCAGACAATATTCATTACGACATGGCCTGCGGCAGAAATCCGATCAATGGACTTTTAGTACAGGCCAGAAACAAAGGGCTTAGCGCAAACACGCTGGATTTGCGTAACTCTGGTGATACCGCAGGTTCCAGAGACAAGGTAGTAGGGTATGGCGCCTATGTCTTTCACTGAGTTAAGCAGTGATGAAAAACAAACTCTGCTGGATATTGCCCGCCAATCCATAAATTTTGGACTGCAGCATCATACTCCACTACCCGTGAACACAGAACAGTACTCACAACTGTTACAACAGCCGGGTGCCAGTTTCGTCACCCTCCATATCCATCAGCAGCTTAGAGGATGCATCGGCACCTTAGAGGCTTACCAGCCTCTCATCAAAGACGTATCCGATCATGCCTATGCCGCAGCTTTTCACGATAATCGTTTCCCAGCCTTAACTGAGCAGGAAGCTCAAAACCTGGACATTCATCTATCCATACTGACGCCAGCCAGAGCCATCGATTTCCATTCAGAATCAGATCTGATTAAACAACTGCAACCTGGGATAGATGGATTAATACTGGAAGCTGAATACAAGAAAGGCACCTTCCTGCCTTCTGTATGGGAAACCCTGCCCGAGCCAAAAGATTTTCTTAACCACCTAAAAATCAAAGCCGGACTGCCAGGCCATTACTGGAGCGACGATATAAAAATCAGTCGCTATAGCACAATATCTATTCCGTGATCACAATGCGAGTAGGGAAACTCGAACATCATACCTTGCCGCAGTTACACATACTGTTTTAAGTCTTTTTGGATTTATCCAAAATTGGAGCGGAACGTGGGGGCTTGGAGTTTTTACTTCCAGTAATAATATGTAGAAGTCTATTTTTGTTATGACACAATCAACATTAAGTCCCATGAATGCCTGACAGTTTGTGGGTCTCAGCTTAGCCAGAGGCGCTGGTTAAAAACTTAAACCAATAGTCCGCAAATGAACGCTAATGTTTTATTTGTGCGCCTACGACGCACAACACAGAGATGATTTTGTTTTTATTAGCGTTTATTCGCGTTGCCTGCATGGATTTATGCCCTGTGGGTACGCAGGTAAGGGGCGTGAGCAGGATGCGGAAGCTTTCATTTGCGAACTCAGTTTTTTGCTTTTGATCATCTGCTAAAGGGTGCTTGGTGAGCTGTCCATGCAATATTGTCAGACATTGTACGAACTCATTTTAAAAAGTGACAGATCAAGTCTGTATTTCTACAAATAATACTATCTAATCTGCAACTTCAACTCGATTACGTCCGTTTTCCTTGGCTTTATAAAGCACGGCATCGACTCGCTTCAACAAACCCGCTTCACCTTCATTTTTTTGATATGTAGCAACACCAAAACTGCTGCTCCTGCAACCCGCCACTGGAAAATCGTAGGATGATATCTCATAGCGTATTTTTTCAGCCAGATTAACTACACCCTGCAAATCAGTGTCCGGGCAGATGACCATAAACTCCTCTCCTCCCCAACGACCAGCAGTATCGGCATTACGAACAGCTCCTTTCGTTATGTCTGCTATTGCCATCAATACGGCATCACCAATGGGATGCCCAAAACTGTCATTTATATTTTTGAAGTGATCAATATCAAACAGTATGACCGATAAATCGTAATCATATCGGTTGACTCGGTCAACTTCATAACTCAAAACCTCATCAAGCTTCAAACGATTATATAACTGGGTCAGACTATCAGTAATGGAAAGCTCTTCGATACGTTTTTTATCCGTGATATCCTGTCGTATGGCGGCATAACCAATAATATCCCCTCTAACACTTAACCTGGGCTCGATATTTACATCCACCCAATAAGCACTCCCATCCTTGGCTCGATTTTTTATCTCACCTCTCCAGGGTTTACCCTGTTTTATGGTGCCCCACATATCCTCATATAATGACTTAGGCATATCCGGATGACGCACTATATTATGTGATCGCCCTATCAGCTCAGATTCTGAATATTTTGAAATATGACAAAATGCTTCTGACGCATAGATAATTATGCCTTTAGCATTAGTATGTGACGCAATCACATATTTATCCGCTATATCAAAATAACGCTGCAACTCATCTCTTGCAAATTGTAGATCTTTGGTGCGACTTTCTACTTTTTGCTCCATACCTTCATATGATTTCATCAGATTATTTTGAATCTTGCGAATGCGCCCAATAACCACAAATGACAGAAAAACCAGAACCAGCAAAATCACACTAACAAACAAATTACTATTATTTTTCATTTCTACAGTGGATTGCTTAGCTAATTTTGTAAGCTCTGAAATTCTCTGTTGCTCGAGTGCAATCATCTTCCCAAAGGTTTCAATCATCTGAGACTGACGAGGATAAACCACTTGATAAAGTAGCTTTCTGGCCTGCTGAATATCACCTACTTCATCACTCATCGCCAATTCAACCACTCTACGCTGCGCCGGCAATATAACGGGGACAATAGACTCATGCAGCTTCAGGATATTTTGTTCTTCTATGCTCAAATCAAGACCAAGCAACTGTTGCCTAAATGAAGCAAAACGACCGGCATAAGACTCCAGCTGAACATTTAATTCATCCTGCTCAAAGACATCCTCAGTATCAATAATCTGAGAAGTCAAACGAGTACGACCACGTGCCAACTCCATAAGCTCACTATTCAAGTGCATTTTATGGCTTTCTAACTCTTCAGTAACAATAATCGCCTCCAGCTCTTCAAGATAACGATTATATTTAAATGAAAGTATAAACAAAATCAGAATGAAGCTGACGAAAGTCAATGACACCAGAGGAATGGTATTATCTATTTTTCGAATTTTTTTTAATTGTTTGAATAAATTCATTTAATCACTGTAGCGCACAATTCATTAAAGCCAGAACACATATACATGAATTCCAAGCAAGCACCCGATTTAGACCTTCGAACTACCCCAGCCAAATACACACATAGTTCAACGCCATTAACCCCCTCATAGCTGAGTGTAGCAAACAAAAGGCATTGTTTATCCTTAACTCTATGTCACATGCGCTCAAATCTTAACTATGATTTGCCTAGCCACAAGCCCACAACTGGCCAGACTATGGGTGCCAGAGAATACACGGAACATAAGGGCGCAACGGAAAAGGCGCATGAGTAGGAGTAATACAGGGATGTAGCGAAGCTCGATTAAAGATGAAGCTTGGTCGGAGTAAGAGGGTGAGCAGCGGGTTAAGGAGCTGCGAACGCGAGGCAAGGAAGCCGAGCTGGACACTGCTACAGGGATGTAACAAAGCTCGATTAAATAGATT
>JBLYYN010000272.1:0-8219 GCA_048550535.1 Gammaproteobacteria bacterium | reverse complement strand
TGTGTTCGCTTTATGTAGAAATCTAGACTGATCTGACACTTCGTAAAATGAGTTTGTACAATCACTGACAGTATTGAATGAACAAGTCACCAAACACCCTGAAGCAGACAATCAAAAGTAATAGTCCGCAAATGAACGCAAATAAACGCTAATGTTGTATTTGTGCGCTTAAGGCGCACAACACAAAGATGCTTTTATTTTATTCGCGTTCATTCGCGGACTATATTGTGTGTTTACAAACCATCGCTTCTGGCTAATTTGAGATCCGCGGAGTGTCAGACATACCTGGAACTTGATGTTGACTGTGTCATAACAAATCTAGACTTCTATATTATTAATCACAACTCAGCGAATAAGATATATATTAGTTTCATGCTATTAGTCCAATAGCTAATGCGTACAAATAACTATGGAACAAAAGACAGTTACTCTACACTGCTGAATGGTTTTCTTTTCCACATATTTGACATTGATTTTATATTATGCTAATTATCCTTTGGAATTAAAAATAACAACGAATATCATGATTAAGTGATATCGCATTCAACATGAGCATCTGCGTTCCTGGTTGAAAACTTAATTAATAAATCAGCAAATACTGATGATAATATTTTGTAGATTACAACTATTATCGTAACACTTGAATTTGAAAATAGACTAACATGGTGTATCGTTTATCTATCTGGTGATCTGTACAAAAATAGAGATAACCAGCGACATCCAGAATCCAAGTCAACGTTCTATAACAAAAAAATTATTACTGAGGGGGCGTCACAATGGTTTACACCAAAAAATCTCCGGCACTGCTAATTATTGGCATCATTATGATAGCCATCTGGTATCTGGCCGATGCAGGTCTCATGAGTGGATATATTGAGCATCTAGGTGGAAACAAATACAAGTATCTATCAGAACTGGTTAGTACTCCCCTATATTTTGGAATACTCGGCATAATAATCGGAGCCTGGCAGTTGTTTGGCACTCATAAAGAAAGCCAGTGGGATTATTATTCATCGTCCATAGCAGGCGCTATGTTCATTTTATTAATCACCATGTTGGTACGCTGGTTTATTGCCCCTGAGGTTGCGATCCTTAGCCAATCAATGGGCAAGGTCGGCAATACCGGCAAGTACATACATACTCTTTTAGGCCTTAACTACGTCGTTATAGGTATCGTTGTGGGTATCGTCGTAGTCAATGTTTTCAAAGTACCCGACTGGGCACAAAATGGCGTGCGCCTTTCGCGCTTGGGGCTTAAAACCGGTGTCATCCTTTTAGGTACCTTATACAGTGCCGCAGAGCTGGTTAATCTGGGCGGCCTTTCAATTGTAATGATTGGTTTCTTTGTACTGGGCTCAGTTGGCCTGGTATTATGGATAGGTGCTCGCATGAAAATCCCTAATTCCATGGGCGGTGTATTATCAGCCGGCATGGGAGTCTGCGGAGTATCAGCAACCGTAGCTGCAGCACCCGTAGTACAGGCGAAGTCCGTTGAAATTGCCTATACGATCGGCACCATCCTGCTTTGGGGTGTGGGCTGTATGTTTATATTTCCTGTCATTGGCCACATGCTTAATATGACATACGTGCAGTTTGGTGCCTGGGCAGGCACAGGTATACTTAATTCAGCTCAGGTCGCAGGGGCAGCTCTGGCTTTTCAACCCGATGGCATAGAAACACTTAAAGTCGCTGAAATATTCAATATCACCCGTGTTCTGGTACTACCAATTATAGTTATCTGGTTAGCCGTTTGGTATGTTAAACGCGAAGAAACCGTTACTGCACAGGTAAACGTTGGCCGGGTTATATTTGAAAAATTTCCACTATTCGTCATTGGCTTTATTCTGATGTTTGCATTATCAACAACCGGCATGTTTGCACCGGCAAATCATTACAAAGGCAAGTATTTTGCTAATACGACTGAAACAGGATTCAAAGAAAGTAAATTGCTGAAGTCAGATGATATTGCCACTCTAAAATCCGAAATATCTAAAGTACAACGCAAGAATCGTCTTGAAGCCTTACAAAATCTCATCGATAATGGCAAAATCATGAGTATTGACGACGATGATACTATACGCGGCCTGGTTAATGCCAAAGTATTATCCAAAGATGCCAACAAAATCCTTAAAGCCGCACACAAAGCCGTGCGTCATACGGCTAAGAAAATAAAAGTATTTAGAAACTGGATCACCTGGTTATTCGCATTTGGCCTGGTTGGACTGGGTATGCAAATAACGGTATCGGCCATGAAACAGGCTGGCGGACAACCTGCGGTTATTGGAGGCATAGTCGGTTTACTTAAAGCTGTATTATCTCTGATCGTTGTTATGCTACTGATTTCAGAAACCGTATAGTAGGAGAATTAAACATGAGCGAACAGCAACAGAAATTTGATCGTGGTTCTGCCTTATCGATATTCGGCAGTGATCGTAAAGAAGACCTCATTGCCCTGTTATTGGCACTGATCATTGCATTTACGGTTTACTTCACCGTTTAACAATGAGCAATCCAATAACACCAGGTAGTGAATTTTGAGATAGCATATGATAGCGGCACATAATATTCTTCTTTCCAGTCATGGTACAAATGGCGCACAGGCAGCTGAAAGAATGGCTTTTGATGTATGCCATACAAACGCCCACCTGATGCATTTGCTGGTGGTCCCTGAATTCTGGAAACACATGATGGGTGATGACTGGCTTAACAATGGCATTACCCGTGACCGTTATGCCCGTTACCTGGAAACTGAGCTGGGACGGGAGCTAGATGAGCATATCGAGCGTGTCAGTAATCAGGCACAGAGCATGGGTATGAGCTATAGCTCCCAGATAATTGTTGGCGAACCTGACAGCTGCCTGAGTGAGTGCTGCAACCAGGGTAATTTCGACCTGGTTGTAGTCGGTTCCCAACGCCCAAAAGGAAAAGCAGGTCTGAATTCACGTATGACAACTGATCGGGCGCTTAAATCGATAAAGACCCCTCTCCTGATTGCACCCTACCCAGATGAATGAGCAGCAAGTCACGCCGATAGATAGTACTGAGCAGCAAGCCCCGCCGATAGATAGTGATGATGCAGCCTGGGTTTCATTTAAAACACCTTTAAAAAAAGATGATTTAATAAGCTTTTGCCAGGATATATCTCGGTTATTAAGAATTAACCCCTACCTGGAATTTATTAACTGGCAGCAACTATCGGACAATCAATATCAACTTGAGGCTCTTAATATTAGTTGCGAACCTGCAATATCGATAAATATTAATATTGATGTTGAGCCATTAAACGATGGTGTTCGTTTAAATTACAGCCAGGGCATAAAAGCCAGTACCATATTTAAAGTCACGGATGAAACAGATGGATCCAGCCTGACTATTATTGACTCATACGATGCACTAGCCGAATCTGAACGAGAACAAAGGTTGAACGAAGTCGATAAAAGCCTGGTCAAATGGGCTGAAGATATACAGCAATATTTAATAAAATGGAATCGATGGTCAAGAATAGGGCTTTGGCGATGGTACATGAAAAACGTATGGCAACCAATGAAACCTTCGGCCAGACGGATCACCTATATGATATTGTGGATTACCCTGGTAGAAATAGCATTGATTTCACTTGGAGCCACCATTTATCTGATCGAATATTGATAACATATAATCTTAGAATCTGGCGTTTCTATGGAATATTTCATGTTTTGCCACTGGTTGCTTCTTTTTTATTAATGGCGAGAATTTTTGGCATTGGTTTCGCCCGCTGGCGAGTCACTTCTTTATCTGCAGCAATAAAGAAGTAACCAAGAAAATGCCGCCCCGGGTCGCAAGCCACTATGCAAAATTCGCATAGTGGTGCCTTCATCACTCGCGATTTATGAGGCTGCTGCGGAACTCACGAATTACAAACAACGTAATTCGCTCAAACATCCTCACAGACAACTCCTCATAAATCACTCCCTCCTCAGCTTACTCCAAAGGGGATAGCCAAAAGCACGGGGGTTAGGTTTTCACTTTTTAATCCCCATTGATCAAGCCGAGGAGCGCAGGATTAATGTGCAGGCTTTCTGCGAGCATGTTTGACGAGCGTTATTTGCGAGGAGTTGCGCAGCAGGCACATTCAGCATGTGGCGACGAGGGAACCCTTCATCGCTTTTTATGAAGGGCTTGTTAGTTGGGGCGGCATTTTGTTGCCTACTTATTTTTTGCTGCAGAAAAATAAGTAGGTCGCCAGCAAGGCGAAACCAATGTTTAAAGTCAGCTCATATAATAATAAAAACAGGATTCATAAGAAGTCAGAATCAGGTATCGTATTCTCACCTAAATAGTAAAAATCACTCATATTGAATGTCAACTTTTATTTGTAACCTATACATCAAAATAAAATCCCTAAATGTCTGAGTCAGTGTGGTTAGAGGCATCCAAGCCATTTGCGTATTGTCAGATCAAGTCCAAAGCTATTTAGCAAAACGTCAAACGGAGTCGGACAGCTCCTGAACTTCCTTTTCTTGCTGTATAAGAACATCCATCTTCAAAACCCAGGTAAGTTATTGCAAAAGTGGTTAAATACAGGGAAAATACGGACTTAAAAACCATTTTTTATGCATGAAATGATTGCTACAATGTAATCATTATTACTCTGCCCCCAAACTATTATAAAAATAGTAAACCAGCCTTGTATTTATATTAATAACAATAGATGAGGAGATTGAAATGGAATATGTAATCGTTGAATGTAATAAAGAGCGAGGCGTTCTTGTTGACGAACAGGACAACGGTCAAACCAATGAAACGTTAAGGGTGAGTGCGGGTAAGCACACATTTTCTCTTGCAGGAGAGAAAAATTACAGGCCTGAAAATATTACAGAAATAATATCTGGCACCTCGGTGATTGAACCACATGTCATCAGTTTTGAGGTGTAAGCCATGAAAATTACTTATCATTATTATTTAGCGCTGTTGTCAGTCGTCTTTTTAACCAGCTGCGCTAGCTATCAAAAAAATGTCGAGCTTGAGCAATACAATCCGAATATTGGCTATCGTTATAACGTTGTTGAAAAAATGGATAACAAGGAAAATAGCGACAGTTTGTTTGTTGTGGTGACTTTTTCTGGTGGCGGTACAAGAGCCGCAGCGCTTGCTTATGGTGTGTTGCAGCAACTTCGTGATACCAGAATTGTGTGGGATGGTCAGAAAAAACGATTGCTCGACGAAGTAGATATTATCTCGTCTGTATCCGGAGGCAGCTTTACTTCAGCTTATTATGGCCTTAATCGTGATGCCATTTTTAATGGTGATTATGAGAAGAATTATTTAAAGCACGATGTTGAGAAAGACTTATTCTGGAAATTATTTAATCCAGTCAACTGGTTCAAGTTAGCATCTGCAGATTATGGCCGAAGTGATATGGTTAATGAGTATTATCAGAAGAACCTGTTTGGGACTAAGACGTTCCTGGATTTACAAAAACGTGGCAAACCATTTTTGATGATCAATGGTACAGATATGACAACCGGTGGGCAGTTCCCGTTTATTCAGGATCAGTTCGATCTGTTGTGCTCAAACCTTGATCAATATCCAGTGTCAAGGGCTGTGGCTACCTCATCTGCCTTCCCTGGGCTTCTTACGCCTTTAACTTATAATAACTATGCAGGTAACTGTAAATATAAAGAACCGCTATGGGTAAGCAATGGTGCGGATGATGTTGAGTTCAATCCGGAAGGCGTGCAATTTATCGACGATCGTAGATCCTACTATGACATTCCTTCTTATAAAAAACCGCGCAAGTTCATTCATATAATGGATGGCGGTGTAGCTGATAATCTCGGTATGCGTAGCCTTAGCTTTGGTCTTGAAAATACAGGGCCTGAATACAGTATTTTACGAAAAATAAACAATAAAAAAATTAAGAAAATAGTCTTGATTGTGGTAAACGCCGCAACGGATCCCGCTAATGACCTGGATCAATCGGCATCGGTTCCGGGTACGGCGACTACAGTGATTACCTCTGCGACGATTCCTTTAGATAATTATACTGTTGATACTATTTCACGGGCTAAAAATGCGATTAATGCTTTTGACGAAGACGTAAAGCTGGTAAAAAAATGCAATAGTCGATTGAAACAGGCTTGCCCGCGCGCTGAGCCTATCGGTAAGCCACTGGTAGAAATAGATAGTTATGTGAGTGCCATTTCGTTTGACGCAATTTCTGACCCAGAACAGCGTTACTGGTTTAAAAACTTACCTACAAATTTTAATTTGCCAGCCACCACAGTTGATAAGCTGACGTTTGTTGGAAGGGATTTGTTAAAAAACAGCAAGGCATATAAAATGCTGCTCAAGGAAATTGGGGTGCGGGATTAATCAATTAATGGGGGACGCTGTGAAGCTCCCAGTTTAACTATATTATTTTTCGTTGGGCTAAAAAGGTGATTTAGATGATGACGGTACTGCTCTTGAGTAAAATGATTGCAGAACAGGTGATTAAGTCGTTTCAATCCAGTCAAATTTATAAAAAGTAAAAGGTACAGGAATGATCTACTTAAAATTTATTACCAAAGCCTCTTACATAAACAGCCGTCAGTTGTGATAGTGTGTGATTATGAGAGATTCGATGCGACTCGATAAACGTTTGGTTGAGCTGATTCACTGCTCTCGTGGTGAGGCGCAAAAGTACATTGAAGGTGGCTGGGTGCAGGTCGATGGTGAGGTGGAGGAGCGACCCCAGTTTAAAGTGCAGGATCAAAAGGTGGAGTTGCATGCTGATGCTACACTAGCGCCGATTGCGCCGGTGACGTTGCTGCTAAATTTAACGCAAGATTTTGATGCGAATGACCCCACGGCACCGCTGCAACTGATTACGGTTGAAAGCCATTCTAAAGATGATTACTCTGGTATTCATATTCTCAACAATCACTTTTCCAGACTCAAGCCAACTTTGCCCCTTCAAGATGGGGCTACGGGGCTTCTGGTATTTACTAAAGATGTGCGGGTGTTACGCAGATTGGGTGAGGATAATAAAAAGATTGAGCAGGAGTATGTGGTTGAGGTCAGTGATGAAGTTGAGCACGACGTGCTTAATCAGCTGAATACGCCAATAACTAATGAAGGTCGTCCATTTGCTAAATGCAAGGTGAGTAAACAAAGCGAAAAGCGCTTGCGCTTTGCGCTTGAATCTGCGCGTCCTGGACAGATTGAAGTTATGTGTAAGAATGCCGGGCTCACTATTGTGGCGATGAAGCGTATTCGAATAGGCCGTGTGTCAATGAAAAAGTTACTCCCCGGCCAGTGGCGCTATCTAGCCACCAATGCTTTGTTTTGAGTGTAATACTTAAGGCTGTTGTCACGAGTAGTCGCGGATTCAGGCCTTACATTTTTCACTATGTCAATTCTAAGGCCTGACCTTGCTCATGTGTTAGAATCGCCCATTAGTTTAGGTATTGGGGCTTAGCTATCATTAAAGATTAAATCAGGACATAAAAATTACAGGGATTTCATAGAGAAGTCGTTTTCGAGAAAAATTGTTTGTTTAATCTAAACAGTGTTTATTATGGGTGACTTGATAAGTGGTTACAAAGTAAAAATAACTTGATTTCGTTTCATCAACAAGCTGCTCAGGTCCGACCAGAGCTGATCGATTTGCCCACACATTAAGCTGGCAGATGATGTGATAATCCGCCTTAAGCTCTCATAACGGCCGCTATTCCCACAAAATATTTCAGCTTTTCCTCATGGGTTTATCCGTTAAACTAAGCCTTCATATATACAATTTTTTTGAGAAACCATTGAAACTGATACCTTTAACCAATCGATATAGCACTTTAGGTGATGGCTTTTATGCCAAAACACTGCCTACACCGGTTGCTAACCCGAGTTTAATTAAATTTAATACTGAACTAGCAGCCAGTCTGGGCTTAGGGGTTGCTGAGCTTGATACGGTGAAGGGACTCGGGCTTTTTTCGGGTAATGCCGTTCCCGAGGGTGCTGAGCCCCTGGCAATGGCTTATGCGGGGCACCAATTTGGGCATTTTAACCCGCAGTTGGGTGATGGTCGGGCCATTTATCTGGGTGAAATTACATCTGCTGATGGTGAAGGTGTTGATATTCAGTTAAAGGGTTCCGGGCCAACTTATTATTCACGTAGAGGTGATGGCCGCTCGGCACTGGGGCCTGTGCTGCGTGAGTATCTGGTGAGTGAGGCGATGTTTAAGTTAAATGTGCCCACCACT
>JBLYYN010000271.1:0-5893 GCA_048550535.1 Gammaproteobacteria bacterium | reverse complement strand
TGGTACCAGAACCTGGATAATTATTCTCTTAGACGTCTACATGATTACCTGGCCTGCCCGGAACAGAAAGAGCTTGAAATGCCCTGGATACTGATTCGACTGGCCTTATCCTCAGTAGCCAATATCGCGATTATTCCCATGCAGGATATATTGTCCCTGGATTCACTACATCGTATGAATACCCCGGGAACCACAGTAGGTAACTGGCGATGGCGTTTTGAGTGGGCACAAATCTGGCCCAGCCTGGCCAATGATTTGTGGAAAATGAATTCCAGTTATGGACGACTGGTTAGTGAGAAAGATAAATAGCTGTTGATGGTTTAATTGTTGATGGGTCAATAGCAATAGTGGGTATTTATACAGAAAAAAACTGTGCTTCGTTATTAAAATTGTGACTTTGATTAGTGTGGTGGTTTTGGGCATTGGTTTCGCCAGCTGGCGAAACCAATGCTTAAAAATAGAACAAACTAAAAAATCAAATAAAAAATCACAACCAGATCATATATCCCGCTTCCAGCGGATGACTCAACAACTCATGGTAAGGGTAAATACGCAGTTTGTAATAGTTCAATCCTGGTGTCTTGGGTTGCAGATTGAGTTTGAAATTATGTTCCCCGTCAGATTCACTGTGGTACTCCAGAAACGCAGTTTCTCGGGTGATGAAATGATCATCATGATCATCGTAAGTGCCGACCAGGCATTCGATCACTACATCCTCGTGTGACAGTCCATTGAGATAGGCTTTTATCTGTATGGTCAGGCTTTCATTGGTCTGAATCGCGGTGGCGCATTCATCATCTCTGCGGATTCTTACATGCTGCCAGTGTTCCCCGATTTTGCGTTTCCAGTTGGCGAGAATTTTGGCGGGCTCGGCATTGTTTTCACTTAATTTTTTGAACTGGTTGCGCGCCGGTGAATACAGGTTTTTCACATAGTCCATCACCATGCGAGAAGCATTGAATCGGGGAATACAGGATTTCATTGAGTTTTTGGATAACTTCACCCAGTATTTTGAATAGCCCTGTTTGCCCCGATTATAGAAGATGGGGATAATTTCTTCTTCAAGTATATCCAGCAGATCGTTGGCTTCTTCTCGGTCCCTGACCTCGGGGGCAATATCCTGGCCATGGGGCGAAATGCCCCAGCCATTTTTACCGTCATAACCTTCACCCCACCAGCCATCGAGTACGCTCAGGTTGAGTACGCCATTGATAGCCGCTTTTTCGCCTGAGGTGCCACTGGCTTCCAGTGGATATTCCGGGGTGTTGACCCAGATATCAACACCGGTGACCAGGTAACGGGCCATGGCCATGTTATAGCCTTCCAGCAGAATAATCTTGCCCAGGAATTCCGGTTTCTGGGAATATTCATGGATGGCTTTGATCAGTTTCTGTCCTGGTTCATCCTTGGGGTGAGCCTTGCCGGCAAAAATAAGCAGCATGGGACGTTCCGGGTCATTCAGCAGTCGCGCCAGACGTTCCGGGTCGGAAAACATCAGGGTGGCCCGTTTGTAGGTGGCGAAACGACGGGCAAAACCCAGCACCAGGATATCCGATTCCGGTTTGTTGATTAACTGGGTGGTACGTCGGGTAAGAGCTTCATTGCAGCCATTGCGTTTGAATCGTTTTATGGTTCGACTCAGAATATTTTCCAGCATGGAGCTTTTCAACTCCTGGCGTAAGCTCCAGAATCGATGATCGGGGATCTCATCGATGCATTGCCAGTAATCCTGATCCAGTAATTTGTTGCGCCATTCGCGGAAACGCATATCAAACAGGTTAACCCATTCACGGGCCAGGAAGGTAGGGGCATGAACACCATTGGTGACATAGGTGATGGGGTTTTCACTGGTCGGAATCTGGGGCCAGACATAGGACTCCATTTCCGAGGCGACGCTACCATGAATACGGCTGACACCGTTATGAAATCGTGAACCGCGTAAGGCGAGGGCGGTCATATTGAAGCTGTTGTGATTGCCAGGGGAATGCCCCAGGCTCTGGAAATCTTTGAAGCTGATGTTGAGTTTATTGCAGCAGGCTGAAAAATATTGCTGCATCAGGGGTTCTTCGAAAATATCATGGCCGGCGGATACCGGGGTATGGGTAGTGAATACGGTGCCCGAGGCTACCAGTTCCAGGGCACTATTAAAGTCCATACCTTCGGCCACCAGTTCTCTTGCGCGCTCGATAATCTGGAACGCGGCATGGCCTTCATTGATGTGCCATACCGTCGGTTTCAGTTCCAGGGCACGGATTAAGCGCACGCCGGCAATTCCCAGGATGATTTCCTGTTGCATGCGGGTGGTTCTGTCACCACCATAAAGTTTGAAGGTGATCTGCTGATCATCTTCTGTATTTTCCTTGTGATTACTGTCCAGAAAGTACATTTGAATATGGCCAGCTTGCGCGGCCCAGACTTTTAATTTAACCATACGTCCAGGCAGTTCGATTTCAATGATGAGTCGATTACCGTTGACATCTTTGGCGGGCTCGATGGGCAGTTCGCTGAATCGGGTGGTGGTATATTTGGCAATTTGCTTGCCGCAGCCATCAATCAACTGGGTGAAATAGCCCTGGCGATAGAGCAGACCGATGGCGATGAAAGGTACGCCAAGGTCACTGGCGGCCTTGCAGTGATCGCCGGCCAGAATACCCAGGCCCCCGGAATAAATGGGGAAACTTTCATGTAATCCGAATTCGGCACAGAAATAAGCCACCAGATCAGTATTGGCGTCCAGGTAATCGTCTATGTCGTGGTGGGTATTCTGTTGCAGATAGGTCTGGAAGGTAGACATGACCCGGTTGTATTCTTCCATGAAGATATTGTCACGGGCCGCGGCATCGAGCACTGTCTGTGACACTCTGCGCAGGAATACTTTGGGGTTATGGTCGACATCGTCCCACAGTTTGTAATCCAGGCGGTAAAACAGCCCGCGTGTGCTTCTGTCCCAGCTGTAGTGCAGGTTTTTAGATAGCTCGATGAGACCGGACAGGATTTCAGGTATTTTAGGTCTGACTTCTAATTCGTAAACGGTTTCTTTCATCACGACACCTGTATTTGTGCTATATTTTTCTGTTTTTTGTTACTGTCGTTGACACATTCTTTTGTTAGAAACTTCGGGTGATTTCATTCCATCAGGTTATGACATCAGGTTGTTGGCGTCCGGTAATTTGCTTGATGCTAGCCACTTTATCGGCAATGTCTATCAGGCTGGCTAAAGCCTGTTGAGTTTCCTGCTCATGTTTGTCTGGGTCAGGTTCATATTTTTCAATATATACACGTAGTGTAGCACCTTCAGTACCGGTTCCGGATAGTCGATACACAATTCGTGAGCCATCATTAAACATCAGGCGTATGCCTTGCTGGGTGGTAATGCTGCCATCGACCGGATCGTGATAACTGAAATCATCGCAATCTTCGATAGTGTACTCAGCATGACGCTGGCCTTTTAATCCAGCAAGTGAATCCCGTAATTGCTGAATCAGTTGATTGGCTTTATCTGTGGCAATGGCTTCATAGTCGTGGCGACAATAAAAATTCCGACCAAACCGCGCCCAGTGACTGCGTACAATTTGTTCCACCGATGTTTGTTTTATGGCGATCAGGTTGAGCCAGAATAACACTGCCCACAAACCGTCTTTTTCACGCACATGATCAGAACCGGTGCCAAAACTTTCTTCACCGCAGAGCGTGATTTTCTTATCATCTAGCAGATTGCCGAAAAATTTCCAGCCAGTGGGGGTTTCATAGCAATGAATCCCCAGATGGTCGGCTACTTTATCGACGGCACTGCTGGTGGGCATGGATCGAGCGACACCACAGAGACCGCTCTGGTAGCCCGGTAACAGGTGGGCATTGGCCGCCATGATGGCCAGACTATCGCTGGGTGTGACGAAAAAGTGCTTACCCAGGATCATATTACGGTCGCCGTCGCCGTCGGAGGCAGCACCAAAGTTTGGCGCCAGTGTACCGCTGTACATCATCTCCACCAGTTCTTCTGCATGGGCCAGGTTGGGATCTGGGTGGCCACCCCCAAAGTTCTCACTGGGTATGCCGTTAATCACTGTGCCGGCTTCAGCTTCCAGTCGGTGTTCCAGTATTTCCATGGCATAGGGACCGGTAATGGCGTGCATGGCATCAAAACGCATCTTGAACACACCGGAATGAAACAGGGTGCGTATGCGGTCAAAGTCAAACAGGTGTTGCATTAAGTCGGCATAATTTTCCACTGGATCAATAATCTCCAGGGTCATTTCACCGATCTGGTAGCTGCCGATGTTATCCAGTGATACATCTTCAGTATTTAGAATATTGTATTCGGTAATTTCTCTGGAACGGGCGTACACCGCTTCGGTAAATCCAGTGGGGGCCGGTCCGCCATTTTCAATATTGTACTTAACCCCAAAATCACCATCCGGGCCACCGGGATTATGACTGGCGGATAATATAATGCCACCTATCGCCTTATGTTTACGGATGAGGGCGGATGCCGCCGGTGTGGATAACAGGCCTTTCTGTCCTAATAGAACTTTTCCGACACCATTGGCGGCGGCCATTTTTAGAATAACCTGGATCGCTGGCTGGTTGTAATAGCGACCATCCCCACCCAGGATCAGTGTCTGGCCTTCTAGTCCATCGATAACATCGAAGATCGACTGGACAAAATTTTCCAGATAATGTGGCTGCTGAAAAACAGGCACTTTTTTTCGTAGCCCGGAAGTGCCGGGTTCCTGATCGTCGAATGCAGTGGTTTGTACTGTTTCAATTTTCATAATTGCTACTCATCGGCCAACTTATGTATGCTGGCTTTTTGCTCCACTTGTATGTGTTTGTCGATCCCGGTGGGCTGCAGGACTATACTTCCAGCTCCCGGGATTTTGTCGCAACAAGTTAACATATTTCTGATATCTCAGGTGTTCAGAGTGCAAAAAAAATTGCGAATTTGCGCTATCAATAAAGACTCCATGCATAAGCTGCGCCAGAAAAATTCAGACTCATTGTGGACCCGGCAGCCTGTGCCAAAATAGTATTGAATCAGGATTGGGCAATTTGCAGCCTCATGGGCCAATTAAGTGCAGGACCCTGTAGCCATGCCTCATAACTAATCATTGCCTGAATCCCGGAGTGGATGTATCGTCGCTTGATACTGGGCTATTACTATATTAAAGGATAACAGCATGAGCGCATTAACAGACTCGGTGGAATGGCAGGCATTGCTCAGGCACTTTGAAGCGATAAAAGATGTGCATATGCGGGATTTATTTGCCAATGATCCCCAGAGATTTGAGCAATTTTCACTGAAATTTAACAATATTCTGTTTGATTACTCCAAAAACCGGATTACTGAAACAACTCTACCTCTGCTAATTCAATTAGCAGAGAAATCAGACCTGTCTAGCTGGATAGAGCGCATGTTCAGTGGTGAAGCGATTAATCATACTGAACAGCGGCCAGTGCTCCACGTGGCCCTGCGTAATTACAGTAACCAGGCCATGTATGCCAATGGGGTCGATGTGATGCCTGAGGTGTGTGCCGAGCTGGATCGAGTGAAGGCCCTGGCAGAAGCCGTTCGAACCCGGGCCTGGCGTGGCGTGAGCAATCAGCCGATTACCGACGTGGTGAACATTGGCATAGGCGGTTCCCATCTGGGTCCACTCATGGCCACCGAAGCGCTGGTGCCCTATGCACTGCATGATTTGCGTATTCATTATGTGTCCAATATCGATGAAAACCATATCAATGACACGCTTGAGCACCTGAGTCAGGAAACCACCTTATTTATTATTTCATCAAAAACCTTCACCACTCAGGACACTATGGTTAATGCCGATACCGCTAAAAACTGGTTTCTGCGTCATGTAGGGGATGAAACCAGTATTCAAAAACATTTTGT
>JBLYYN010000270.1:0-6595 GCA_048550535.1 Gammaproteobacteria bacterium | reverse complement strand
TTAGCAAATGCCCGAATTGCTATCATAGGCCTGGGTTATGTCGGTTTGCCACTGGCTGCTGCATTTGGGAAGCTATTTCCGACCATTGGTTATGATATCAATAAACCCCGAGTTAATGCCTTAAAAGCAGGCAATGATTACACTCAGGAACTAAGCACTGACGAATTGCGAGGGGCAACACATCTGAGCTTCAGTGACCAGATTGAGGATACCTCCGATAGTAATATTTACATAGTTACAGTACCTACACCGGTAGATAAAAATAAAAACCCGGATTTATCACCTTTGATTGAATCCAGTATGGCACTGGCTAGCATGCTTTCAAAAGGTAATATAGTTATTTATGAATCAACTGTATACCCGGGTGCTACAGAAGAGGTTTGTGTGCCCGTATTGGCCCAGGCTTCGGGCCTGCTGTTCAATCAGGATTTTTATGTAGGTTACAGCCCTGAACGTATTAATCCTGGTGATAAACAAAACAAACTCACCAATATATTGAAAATCACCTCAGGTTCTACCCCAGAGGTGGCGGAATATGTCGATCAGCTATATAGAACAATTATCATGGCCGGTACTCACAAAACCAGTTCACTTAAAGTGGCCGAGGCCGCCAAGGTCATAGAAAATGTACAGCGTGATGTCAATATTGCACTGGTCAATGAACTGTCTCTGATATTCTCCCGTCTGGATATAGATACACTGGAAGTACTTGAAGCGGCTGCCACTAAATGGAACTTCTTGCCCTTTAGACCTGGTCTTGTTGGCGGACATTGTATAGGCGTCGATCCTTATTACCTGGTACACAAAGCCCAGCAAACCGGTTTCGAACCCTCAATTATCCCTGCCAGTCGCCAGATCAACGAATACATGGCAACTCATGTGGTTAATCAGTTAGTCAAGTTAATGGCCCAAAAACACATCAATATTGTGGCGGCCAATATTTTGGTGATGGGCTTGTCGTTCAAGGAAAACTGTCCTGACTTACGCAACACCAAAGTGATCGATATGCTGAATGAATTAAAACCCTACAATGCCAATATTGATGTATATGATCCACGGGTCAGTTCGCAGCTAGCCCTGGATGAATATGGCATCACCCTGATTGATGAGCCAATTAACAATTATTATGATGCAGTTATTCTGGCAGTTGCACATGAACAGTTTAGTGAACTGGGTACTTTGGGTATTAAAGCTTTTTGTAAAGATAATCACGTAATATTCGATGTTAAATACATTTTACCCAAAGCCGATATTGATGGGCGCTTATGATTATTAAGAATAGTACCTGACTACAATTAGAAGGCGTACAATACCAATCTCACAACGTATTCCAGTCTCATATTTATGGGGAGACAACCGTGACAATTCTTGATGATTCATTACTGGCCCTGATTGCCCGATTTGTTGTTGATGATATTAAAAACCTCAGTATTCCTGATGAGAAATTCCTTAAGCATCAGCTATTGGAAATCAAAAGTCATATTGAAGATGTGCCTAAAGAACAACAACAGAAAATTATTCTCCAGTGGATTCATGAACATGCGGAACAATATCGTAAGCAATGGCAACACAAAGCTATTACCCAGATATTGTTACACAAACGTTGTAGTGACTGCCCGTTAATCGATGATGGTTCATCGAGCCATTGTGCTATCCATGATAAATGGATTGGATTATTGAAAGAATATCTTGCGGGTATGCTAGATTCTGAGCAGTATGTGGTAGAAAGTTTGCGAATTCTGGATGAGCATAAACAGGAGTTGAAGATTTCCAGGATAGCAACCAGGTTGGTCCAGGAAGCCTGAATAGCTATAAATACTATGCAGCTGAGAAGTTAATACGCTGTTACTTCTCCAGATGAGACCTGTTTAATAATTTGTGTGCCTATTTTTTGTATTGGTTTCACCTCTCTGGCGAGTAACTTCTTTGTCTTCAGCAA
The DNA here is from genome assembly GCA_048550535.1 of Gammaproteobacteria bacterium. Classification (GTDB taxonomy): domain Bacteria; phylum Pseudomonadota; class Gammaproteobacteria; order SZUA-229; family SZUA-229; genus CBDULX01. Next base: position 4,656 of record JBLYYN010000270.1, on the reverse strand, counting down.
AGCTGCCGCATCCTCGATAATTGAGTCTTTTCGGGCTATCCATGCAGTCGTGCTCTCGCTCCTTACCTACATCCATGTAGGCAACAAAAAGTTACCAAGAAAATGCCGCTCCAGGTCGCAATCCACTATGCAAAAGCTTAAGGCGCCTAGTGGTGCCTTCGTCACTCGCGATTTATGAGGCTGCTGAGAAACTAAGCCACATGGATGTGGTGAATGCCGATATTGCACGACTGCATGGAAGCAGGAGTTAGAACGACTCAGGAGACAAAGTCGAGGAGCAATTATCGGCCACAAACAATACAAAACATTGTTTGCTCAGACATTCTCGCAGACAACCCCTCATAAACCACTCTCTCCTCAGCTTACTCCAGAGGGGAGGCAATCAAAAGCACGGGTTTTAAGGATTTGCATTTTGGATTTGGGATTTATGTTTTCGCTTTATAATTTCCCATTGATCAAGCCGAGGAGCGCATGATCAATGTGTAGGCTTTCTGCGAGCATGTTTGACGAGCGTTTTTTGCGAGGAGTTGCGCAGCAGGCACATTTATCATGTAGCGACGAGGGAACCCTTCATGTTTTTTATGAAGGGCTTGTGAGTTGGGACGGCATTTTGTTGGTTACTTATTTTTTGCTGCAGAAAAATAAGTAACTCGCCAGCGAGGCGAAACCAATGCCAAATTCACACATCACTAACCAAGATAAATAACCAAGATAAGTAATCAATGATAGTTATGTATAGAGCTTGCGAAATGTATGAACAAGACTAATAAATCTATGTGTGAAACTGTCAGGCCGGGTTTGAGCTACTACACTTAATTACTTTATCAATATCAAACATTTCAGATCCCACACTTCGTTCGGGATGACATAACAAGAAAAATAAGAGTATCCCTGGATTAAGTATAAAACTATTTGTATTGCGTCAGATGTCAGAATAGGTTTGAATTACTGCAATTTATTAAAACTTATTTGTTGTCTTTAAATATACAGCCTCTTCATATAGATTATGAAGAGGCATTGATATGAATAATAACTTATAAGCGACAGCTTATAAGTTTCAGATTAATGTCATCAGGACTTTCCCTGACTACAAACCCCAGTTTTTTTGCGAGTTTAAGCATTTCTTTATTGTTGGCCAGTACTTCACCTTCCATAATGTTCAGGTCTCTTGCTTTGGCTATTTCCATCAAGTGACTCATGAGGCGGAATCCGAGACCTTTGTGGTGCCATTCATCGGCAATGACCACAGCGAATTCACAGCTTTTAGCATCCGGGTTGGTGGTGTAACGTGCGACTCCAATCTGTATTTCTTCATTCTTAATATGAGTTACAGCAATGAGTGCCATTTCAAGGTCGTAGTCAATCTGAGTGAAACGCACCAGCATTTGCGGTGTGAGTTCTTGCAATGCTTGCATGAAGCGGAAATATTTAGTTTCTGCTGATAATCTTTGTATAAAGCTTTGTTCGATTTCTGCATCTTCCGGCCGAATGGGGCGAATCACGATGTTACTGCCATCGGGAAATTGAATCTTATTCACCAAATGACTGGGATAAGGATGAACAGCCATATGAGAGTAACGACGGGCAGTTGTAGACTGATAGTCTACAGCCATGCGCGCATCGACGGCCAATACACTGTGTTCATCAACGATGAGTGGATTTATATCCATCTCTACAATTTGTGGTAATTCACACACCAGTTCAGAAACCCGTAGCAAAACATTTTCCAGTTCGTGCATATTGACAGCCGGCATTTGACGAAAGGCTCCAAGCAGTCTACTCACCTGTGTTCGTGCAATAATTCTTTGGGCAATGAAACGATTCAGCGGTGGTAGTGAAACTATGCTGTCCCTCATGATCTCTACCATGGTGCCGCCTGCACCGATGCTGATGGCTGGACCAAATACCGGATCACGTATAACACCCACCAGCAACTCTCTTCCGTTAGCTCTTTGATACATACTCTCAATAGTTACTCCATGAATAACCGCATTGGGCGCTTTTTCCTGGGCTGTTTCTATTAGTTCGTGGAATATTGTGCGCACAGACGAGGCACTACTGATATTCAGTCGCACTCCCGATACATCTGACTTATGGATAATGTCGGGAGAATTGATTTTCATCACCACTGGAAAGCCCAGGGTTTCTGCCATGACCAGAGCATCGTTAGCTGTTCTTGCCTCCATGATGGTCACTGCGGGTACGTTGAAGGCCTTTAACACGGCCATGGTTTCCATATCTGACAAAGCTTTACGGCCTTGAGCCAGGGCTTCCTCGATAATCAGTCGCGCTCCTTCAATATCGGGTTCACTGCGTTTGCCCAGCGGAGTGGGCACCTGTATCAGTAGTTGTTGTACCTGATGATAAGTTGCCAGGTGGGAAAAGGCTTCAACCGATGCTTCAGGTGTATCGAAGTGGGCGATTTTATTGTCAGAGAACAGCTGTTGGGCTTCTGCCACCTGTTTGCCTCCCATCCAGCAGGCGAGTACAGGTTTCTTGCTTTTGCTGGCGACCTCAATCACCGCTTGAGCGGCTTCTGTGGCATGTGTCATTGCCTGTGGTGTCAGCATGACTAAAATTCCATCTACGTTGTCGTCCTTAATGCAGGCTAGCAGAGCTTTTTTATAGCGTTCGGCATCCGCATCGCCCAGGATATCCACCGGATTGCCATGGGACCAGTGTGTGGGTAAAAACTGGTCAAGTTCTTCCAGCGTGCTGCTATCCAGTTTGGCCAGGCTCAGGTCATTTTCAACCGCGCGGTCGGTGGCCATCACTCCTGGGCCACCGCCATTCGTGACTATGGCCAGGCGACTGCCATTAATACGATAGCCTCGGCTGGAAAGTAACTCAGCGGCAGAAAATAATTGTTTAATGGTGTAAGCCCTGACAGCACCAGCACGACGTAAGGCGGCATGGAACACATCATCACCGGCGACCATAGCCCCGGTGTGTGACATAGCGACCCGTTTGCCTTCATCGTGTCTGCCGGATTTAACCACTACCACCGGTTTCATGCGAGCCGCAATGCGTAGTCCGCTGATGAAGCTGCGAGAATGATGTATGCCTTCAACATACAGCAGGATTGATTTGGTATGTGGGTCCTCTGACAGGAAGCTGAGAATGTCTCCAAAGTCGATATCAGCCGCACCCCCTAATGAAATCATATGGGAAAAGCCAATGTCATGATCCTCTGCCCAGTCCAGCATTGCAGTACACAAGGCACCTGATTGGGAGACCAGTGCCATATGACCGGGTGAAGCAATGTTGTGGCTGAAGGTGGCATTCAGACCAATGTCAGGTCGCATGATGCCCAGGCAATTGGGGCCGATGATACGAATATTATAGCGCTGAGCCTGTTCCATTAATTGCTGTTGCAGTTTTTCACCTTCCTTTCCCGATTCACCAAATCCGGCTGATAAAACCACGGCTGCATGAACACCCTGTTCACCACATTGCCGTATAATATCCGGAACGCTTGCTGCAGGTGTCGCAATAACCGCAAGATCCACGTTTTTGCCGATGTCAGAAATCAGGTGATAGGCTTTTACCCCCTGAACCTCCTGATGTTTAAGATTAATAGGGTAGAGCTTGCCTTTAAAACCACCTGTCAGTAGATTCCGAAATACTACGGAGCCTACCGAGTTGTTGCGATCAGATGCACCAAATACAGCAATTGACTTGGGAGAGAAGAGATGGTCGAGGTAATGTGGGCCCATGGTATTTTTTTGCTCCTGAGTAAAATACCTGTTTATGAAAATTTATACTAAGTCTAGTATAGTTATCATATAACATCACGAGCTTTACAGGTGAATTATGACAGTTGCTTTAGTTACTCATCCAGATTGTAAGTTGCATGATATGGGTCCTGAGCATCCGGAAAGACCGGAACGGCTGGTGGCTATCAATGATCAATTGATTGCCTCTGGGCTGGAGTGGCTGATGCAGCATTTTGATGCGCCCAAGGTGAGCCGTGAACAGTTGCTGCGAGTTCATGATAGTGATTATATCCAGACGATTTTTGACATGTCACCACAACAGGGTCGGGTGCAAGTAGACCCTGATACCAGTATGAATCCTTATACACTTAATGCGGCATTGTATGCTGCGGGAGCCGTTGTGCTGGGAGTAGACCTGGTATTAAGAGGAGACATCGATGATGTATTCTGCTCTATTCGACCACCGGGTCATCATGCGGAACATAATCGGGCCATGGGTTTTTGCTTTTTTAACAATATAGCGGTAGCTACGGCCCATGCGCTCACGGAATATAATCTGGACAGGGTTGCAATAGTCGACTTCGATGTCCATCATGGCAACGGTACGGAGGACATATTCAGGAATCACCCAAAGGTTCTGTTTTGTTCGTCATTTCAGTATCCTCTGTTTCCATACAGCGGAAGCTCTAGCACCAGTGAAAATATTATCTACGCACCCCTGGCATTAGATTGTGGTAGTGACGGTTTCCGAAAAGCGATTAAAGACAACTGGTTACCGGCTTTAAATGCATTCCAGCCGCAATTAATATTATGTTCTGCAGGTTTTGACGGGCATCGTGAAGATGAAATGTCACATGTGGGTCTGAATGAATCTGATTATCTTTGGGTAACCCAGCAAATAAAAAATATTGCAAACAAATACGCAAAAGGACGAATAGTA
>JBLYYN010000269.1:0-5235 GCA_048550535.1 Gammaproteobacteria bacterium | reverse complement strand
ATAGTGCATTTCGCACAGATTAATAAACGGGATGGTTTTTTTATCGCAGGCAAAGAACAGGATGATCATTTTTCCTGGCAAAAACTTTGTGGTAAACGGGTGCTGGTGGATCATTTTTTTCAGCCCCTGGCCATGTTCAAATATGCCCTGCATAAACAGGGCATAGACTATTCATCCATCGAAGTCATCGATGCTGGCGATGTCGATGCCATAGAGCAGGCGTTTCGAAACGGCGAGGCCGATTATGTCCACATGCAGGGACCTGCGCCTCAGCAACTGGAATATGAAGGCCTTGGGCATGTGGTTGCCGCCGTGGGTGATGTCATCGGCGATGTGGCCTTCAGCAGTTTATGTGCTTCACCCGAGTGGTTACAAACTGACGAAGCACGGGCCTTTATGCAGGCTTATCGGGAGGCCCAGCGCTATGTATTGCAGGCACCGGCGGAAGACATCGCCGCCGCGGAACGGGAAGCCGGGTTTTTCCCATCTATTCATCCTGAGGTTTTACAACAGACCATCGCTGCCTATCAGGCACTGGGCTGCTGGTCCAATGACGTCCGGATCTCGCAACAAAGCTATGAAAACCTGCTCGATGTTTTCAGTTTTGCAGGTGCTATCCACGAGCGCCATGCTTATGAACAGGCGATAGTTCAGCCGCCAGAATAAAAAATGGGTTGAGCCTAAGCCCAACCCAAGGCCTCAGAGGGAGGTTGGGAGAATAAAAAGTAGAATTTTTTACTCGCAGTAAATATGGTATTTATGATGACTGAATAGCATGTATTCGATGGGTGTATCAGTACTGGGTTCCTGTAAATAAGAAGATGCCGGTTGTAATTCCTGATGGTAGTTTTGGGCTTCGTATTCACCATTGGACGTTATACTGGTACCAATAAAATCAGCGTAATTGTAACTGTTGTTCATTGGGTGATCCTCTCCGTTGATTGCTCGTAGTTAATCCTTTACAGAAAACGTGCCAGCTGTGGGTGATATTCAGATAATGTTTGTAAGCATTTGTTTATGCGGACAATTAAATTATAGATCGGCGCAAAGATTAGTCCTGTCCGTTTTGTCTATTAGCCACATTACTGTGCACAATAAATGCTTTAGTACCAGATTGGTGCAAACATTCATGATGAACATTGGTGTCGGCTACAGTATTATTTACGGAACATTCAGCAGATTTCAAAGCCTGACACATCAGGTCATAGCTAAGTGTGAACATAGGAATTATTCCCGATTCAATTCTAAGGAACCTCTTATTAAGTCCGGTTGTAGTAGCCTGCGATGAGTGTTTGGATTGTTCACGAAGTGAGGTGGTAGTTATTATTCTATTACAACGAAATCGGCGGGTATGTGGACGCTTTTAGCCAGCATAAAACCATCACGACTTGATCAGAGGTTCCCTGATTACATGAAAAAAATGGGAAAGTACAGACGTACTTCCCCAATCACTGGGGGGTGTTTTTTTATAAAGTATAAAAACCTGTTTAAAAGACTGAAGCAGGTTTTGTAATATGACGCCTGGAGTTAATCTGGAGGTAGGGAGGAAGTGCACGATGGATCTGCATTAGAATAATTATGCGGCTATCTTGCATCATGTGTATGATCTTGATCAAATACTAGCTTGAAAGCGATATGTTAATTGATTCAATAACTACTTATTAATATTTTAATTTTGTATTTGAGCACACTCTGATTAATTAATGCTGGTGCTGGCAGAGGCCATAACCTGAATGAGGAAACTTATGAAAACAGTATTGATGTTCATAACGCTGGTATTCACATCGATGAACCTGCATGCCGAGATCATTGGTAAAGTCATCAACTATACCGATGGCGAAACCAGTATGAACGGTTATATTGCCTATGATGATTCGATCAAAGGTCAAAGGCCGGGTATTCTTGTGGTACATGAATGGTGGGGACATAATCAATATGCTAGACAGCGTGCCCGAATGCTCGCAGAGCAGGGTTATGTGGCGCTGGCGGTGGATATGTACGGAGAGGGTTTGCAGGCTGATCACCCTAAAGATGCGATGAAGTTTTCCGGCCAGATTAACAGCAATTTTCCCATCGCGGAATCACGATTTGGTGCGGCAATGACCGTGCTCAAGCAACAGGCCATGGTTGATAATGAAAAACTGGCTGCAGCCGGATACTGTTTTGGTGGCGGTATGGTTCTGCAGTTGGCGCGTAATGGACTGGATGTGGACCTGGTGGCGGTGTTTCATGGTAGCCTGAACAGTAATAAACCTGCGCAGAAGGGCCAGATTAAAGCTAAAGTGCTGGTGTTCAATGGTGAAGATGATCCAATGGTTAAACCAGAGCATATCGATACATTCAAGCAGGAAATGAATCGGGCCAATGTCGATTACCTGTTCTTTAATTATCCGGGAGCCAAACATGCGTTCACCAACCCGGGCGCAGATGAACTGGGTCGTAAATTTAATTTACCTCTGGCATATAATAAAAAGGCGGACAGGCACTCATGGGCTGAATTTCTTCAATATCTGGAGCGCGCATTTAAATAGAATCAGTGATCGCTGAAATGTTTTTAGAAAAAAAGAAATAGCGCAGAGATTCCGGGTTTATAGGGGACATAACTTTTAGCAATGATTTCATTTATCATCATTGATATATTTTGTTAGTTTGTAATTAGCCTGGATGAACCAACTGGATCGGACTGTTATTTTGAAAATGATAACAGTCCGATCATATCCTGGACAAACTAAACTCGCTTGCCTGGCAGTATCGTTGCTCAAGCCGCTTTTTGGCGAATATTGGCGTGGGGCTTATTCATATTCATGAATTTCTCTACCAGTTTCATAGGAATATGATCTGTGATATTTGCACCATAGTGACAAACTCTTAGCGCACCATTGGTATCGATGAGAAAATCGGCGGGCACCCTGTTGGCGCTGCCATCTCGAGGTCCCATGCGAAATTTAATGTTCCACATTGCTTTCATCATGGTTAGTGGTTTTAGCATGGCCAGCATGGACTTAAACCAGGATTTTTCTACGCCAAAGTGCTTAAACAATACGGCATTGGGATCTGCAATAATCGGAAAAGGTAGACCTTTTGGTCCTATGTAGTCGGTAATGTATTCTTGTGATGATTCAAATATTGCGATCACCGCTATATCATCCTTAAACTGTGGATATTGCCTCATGAATTGTGCGACACGCAGATTACACAGTGGGCAGGTAACAAATCGATAGAATGATAACAGCACACGTTTGCCCTTATATTCATTTAAATCGACCATATTACCCATCACATCAAGAGTTTTAAAATAAGGTGCTTTTTCACCCGCTACCAATCGTTCATTTGACATATGACCCCCTAAGGCCTGCTAGTTTATATTTTTTTTATTTTTCATTTGGCTATAGTCATTTGACGACAAGGTGGATGCAGCGTGCCTGCCTGGTTAGCTTCTCTGTTTGGGGGTGAATTAAAAAAGTCACAGGTCAATCATCGATTCCCCGAAAAGCTGCTAATAATTATTTTCCAGATTAAATTTTATAACTGGTTCTATGTATAACTTTGTCTATGACAAATATATGCAACCGTTTTATATCACTACTATCCAAGTTTTCAGTTCTACACAAACTTTGCCGGCTGTTCAAAGGATAGACCTTAGATTGCCGATAAAAGGTATATTTCGCGCGACCAACAGGCCATTTATTACTATTCGTCCTGTAGAAAACAAACTCTTTCTGGGTGCTAATATGTAAAAAATAAAATAACAAACAGTAAGTGTTGATATAAGGTGTCTATTAATAGATTTACTGGATAATCAGGTTCTTTATGGTTCATTATTAGCTGTAACTATAGAGATAGTAAGTTCATGATATATATATGAAATAATTATGTAATATGTAATTCATATGAAAAAATAACAATTGAAAATATATGTTTTCATAAAAATACCGTTTATCTTGTAAAAAATACCTGTTATCCTGCGCTTGTATGATAAAACTATTTAATTACATAGTATCCGATCGTGACTAAGCAATTCAACCTGGCCCATATCATGTGGATACAGGTTTTCACCTCCTCGGGATTCATGTTGTAAAAAAGAATCTGGGCTGAAGTGTCTCAAATGATAAATCTGCTGCATCCCTTTTATTCAAGCATTGAATGAATTCGGTATGCGAGTAATTTAATTGTAGGCGGGCAACAACAGCCATATTACTCATAAATGACCATAGAACTATTTTTAAGACAATAATTATAGGCACTCTGTGCCGAATAAAAAATATTAAAAAGGTGCGATATGGTTAAACAAAAACAATTGTTATCATCAATTGTATACGTCATATTGAGTATGCTCGTTGCTGCTCCATCTGTAGCTACTGAAACAATCATACCCAATAATTCCTCGTATACGCTTTTTGAATCTGGCCAGGTGCGTCCACTGGCATTATCACCCGATGGAAAAAAATTATTTGCGCTTAACACACCGGATAACCGTCTGGAAGTTTTCGATACTACGGGCAAGTCTTTAAGGCATTGTGGCTCACTCTCTGTCGGTTTAGAGCCAGTAGCACTGTCTGCACGTAATAATAGAGAGGTGTGGGTGGTTAACCATCTTTCTGACAGTGTCAGTATTGTTCGAATCGATAGACAGGCATGTAAGAAATCAAAACACGGTAAGTATCGGAGTCGTATTGGTCATATCAAACGTACCTTGCTGGTCGGTGATGAACCGCGGGATATTGTTTTTGCAGGTGCTAAGCACAAGCGTGCATTTATCACCACCGCTCACCGTGGACAGAATGCACCTTATGATCCTCAATTGACGACGCCCGGTATTGGCCGTGCTGATGTTTGGGTATTCGATGAGCGGTATCAGGGTAATAGTCTCGAAGGTAATCCGCTCAATATTATTTCCCTGTTTACCAATACCCCCCGTGCCCTGGCTGTTTCTAAAGATGGGCGCAAGGTTTATGCGGCGGGTTTCAATACCGGCAATCAAACCACTAGCTTGCATGAAACTATCATTTCAGCGAATGGTGGACTGCCTGCACCCCATACCAATATCGATGGCATCGAGCAGCCGGCAACCGGCCTGATTATTAAGTATGATGGCGAGCATTGGGTGGATGAAACCGGTCGTGTCTGGGATGAGCAGGTTAAATTCTCATTACCGGATAAAGATGTATTTGTCATCGATGCCACGGCGAATCCTCCTCTAGCTATTAATGATGACGACGGTATTTATACGGGTGT
>JBLYYN010000268.1:0-15761 GCA_048550535.1 Gammaproteobacteria bacterium | reverse complement strand
GAATTAAAGGGCATTTATGAAAGCTTTGTATAAACTTTTTTTTGCACTGTCATTCCTGGGGTTGGCCGCCTGTGGCTCGGACAGTGATGAATGCTCAATTTGTAGTGTTAATGCTGACTGTGATACCGGTTTAGATTGTGTATCATTTAACTCGGGTGAACTGAGATGTGCATATCCAGGTACCCAAGTCTGTACGGGTCCCTAATCTCATATCAATAAATTTAAAGAAAAAACTGGTCATTCACTGGCCAGTTTTTTTGAACATTGAAAACAGAAAATAAACCTAATTAGCATATAAAAATAACTGAAAATCAGTTTTTCAAGCTCACATACCCAGTCTTTTTGCCTGTGCCTGATAATTCACCCGTACTCCTGGAAAAGTTACTGTATATAAAAATTATGCTATATATTTCTAATACACACTCGCGTGATATAAAAGGGATTTAAATGGCTGAATATGATAAAGAAATATCAGTAGTGGGCAAGAGTTGTCCCTTGCCGCTGATTCAGCTTGCCAAAGTCACCAATAGCCTCGAATCAGGTCAAAGAGTCAGAATTACCGGAGATGATCCTATATTTGAAATAGGGGTCAGGGATTTCTGTGAACTGCACGGTTTCAGCATAATAAATCTTGAGCGTTCGGACGACAGCCGGCAAATTACGATTTTGATTCAGTGTTAATTTTATAGAGATAAATATTTATTATTATGAGTGAACTAGTGGATAATAACAGGGCTACTATAATGCTGGTGAGTGGTGACCTGGACAAGGCCATACTGGCATTTGAAGTGGCCGCCGGTTTTGCGGCACTGGGAATGAGCGTTGAAATGTGGTTTGCACTCTATGGGGTCAATTGCCTGAAAAAACCACGCCATCGTTTTTCGCCATTTAAATGGTTAATACCGGCACAAGGTGGTGACCGGGGACGTAAGCCGGAGTCAGATTCATTTTTACAAAATATCGTCAGAGGCGTGAACCATGATGGTGCTGAAAAAATTCCTCTGTCACAACTGAATTATTTTGGATTGGGTCCAATGATTTTAAAAAAAATTATGCACAAAAAAGGCATGGCAAGTTTAAGTCAGCTTATCTTTGAGACTAAAGAGCTGGGTGTGGAATTTAAAATCTGTCAGATTTGCATTGATGCACTGGCACTGGATATAGAAAATGATCTCATAGTTGAGGCCAATATGGCAGGTATTAGTGAGTACACGAAATCGGTAAAAACGTCTCACTATAACGCTGTCTATTGAAGTGCTTTATGAGCACAAGTAATAAAGAATCAGATTATGATGCACTTTCTGAACGTTATAATCGATTAACATCTGAAATGAATACTCGTGAACACCAGCTGGACATTATTACACGTGTTGTCAGTAAAATTAGTAACAGTCTGGATTTCGAAACAATATTGCACATGGTTGCCAACGAAGCCAGAACTCTGATTGATGCAGAGACTCTGGCGGTACCCATTATTAATGAACAACAGACAAAATATTTCTATAAGGCTGCCAGTGGTATTAATGCAGCACTTATCCTGAATCAGAGCTTTCCTATTAAAATCGGCATGTGTGGTTGGGTACTGGTGAACCGTCAGCCAATATTCTTTGGCGACGGCAGCGAACAGTTGATGGATCATCCTATTATCTGGGAATCAGGTATGCAATCCGCTATCCTGGTGCCATTGATTTGTCGGGGTAAGATTATCGGTGGTTTGTCTGGACTGGGTAAAAATAATGCTGAAAGTTTTACTCAGAGTGATTTCGAAATCCTGTCATTGTTTGCCAGCCAGGTTAGTATAGCGATAGATAATTCGATTATTGTCGGTCAACTTAAACAGCAACGTGATTATCTATCTACTACACTGAATTCAATCGCGGATGCAGTGATTTCAGTCGACATTTTTTCCCACGTGACTCATATCAATCCAGTGGCAATGCAATTATCAGGTTGCCAGCCAGACCAGTTTGCTAATGCGATGCTTTCAGATGTGTTTAATATTATTCATGCTGAAACCAGGCAGCCGATAAAAAATCCGCTTGATGTAATACTGAAAGGCGGTAAATCAAATCGTAGTTTTGCAGATAGTATTTTAATCTCTAAATATGGATCTGAATATTATATTTCCTGCCGCGCTTCATCTATTAGAAATGAGAATGATGAAATTATAGGTGCAATCCTTGTATACCATGATATCACTGAGCAAGTTGAGTTGTTGGATGAAATAAAAAACAGTGAATTGCGTTATCGGCGATTGATCGAAAACCTTAGTGACGACTATTTTATTTATATTCATGATGTCGAAGGAATTGTCAATTATGTCAGTCCTTCTATAACTGGAATTCTTGGATATACTAGCAATGAATTTATGACTCATTTCTCTACCTATTTGACGGATGATCCTATAAATCAAAAAGTAGAAGCCTATACCAGTGCTGGTATCAAAGGTAACAAGCAAGCTGCTTATGAATTAGAAATCTATGCGAAAAATGGCTCAGTTCATATTTTGCGCGTATCCGAGTCGCCGGTATTTGATAAGGATGGCAGAGTGATGGCAATCGAAGGGGTTGCCCATGATGTTACTGAATATCGAGCAAATGAGCAGGCTTTGCGCCGATCACAGAAAATGGATGCTATAGGACAGTTATCTGGAGGTATAGCCCATGACTTCAATAACCAGCTCGGTATTGTCATCGGTTATCTTGACATGCTCAGAGATGAGTTCGCCGATGATCAGCCACAATATAAATGGATTGATATTGCCAGTTGTGCCTCCATGCGTTGTATTGATTTAACTGCACAATTGCTTTCATTCGCGCGTAAACAGGGTAAGGATAAAGTAATAATTGATATTAATACCAGCCTGAATAACCTGAAAGCAATGGTGACACGTTCGCTGACCTCAGAAATTGAAGTTCGTTATCAACTCTGTAAACAGCTATCGACGGTATTAATGGATGAAGGTGAATTTCATGATGCACTGCTTAATTTGGTAATTAATGCCCGTGATGCTATGTCCAGAAATGGCGTATTGTCGCTGAAGACAAGTCATCATCAAATTAAAGACAATGCTTTATTGAACATAAGTGGTATGAAACCTGGACACTATGTGGAACTGCGTATAACTGATAATGGTAAAGGGATGTCGAAAGAGATACAGGACAGGATATTCGAACCATTTTTCACCACTAAGGACATTCACAAAGGCACGGGTCTGGGGATGTCGATGGTTTATGGTTTTGTGAAACGCCATGACGGATATATTGATATTTGTTCCGAGCCGGGCAAGGGAAGCAGTATTCATATTTACCTGCCCTACATCGATCAAGCTGAAAATAAGCCGAAAAAAACGCTGTCAGGAACTAACAATCAGCAATTGCCAGAGGGAGATGAAACTATTCTCATAGTGGATGATGAACCGGACCTGTTGCTGCTTGCCAATGAATATCTCAGTTCGCTGGGATATACCACTTTTATGGCCAATAATGCCGGCGATGCACTGGATATACTGGCAGCTAATAAAGATATTGATCTGTTATTCAGTGATGTTGTAATGCCGGCTGGTGTAAACGGCTATGAGCTGGCAGAAAAAGCGCGGACACTAAGACCAGGCCTGGGTGTGTTGTTAACGTCCGGTTACACAACGCAAAAGTTGTCGAAGGAAAATATGATGACATTTTCAGCTCAGTTACTGAATAAACCCTATAGAAAATCGGCTCTGGCCAGGCTGGTAAGGGATATCCTGGATAACAGGAGCCCGCTATAAAGCAAATACCAATAGTGGTAGTGGATGATGAGCCAGAAATGGCGCAGCTCATCAGTACCGAGGCCCTGGTACGCTGGAATCATGCCCAATATGGACTTATATTGCCTGGTCAGTTTATTCATATGATCGAGCAGCACAACATGATTGATCGTTGACCTGGTGTGTGCTGGAGCAGGATTGTGATTTAATCCAGGGCTACTATATTGCCCACCCAATGCCGGGTGAGGATTTCATGGAATGGCTAAAAAATTATTCACTGAGTCTCAATTAATTGAGTTGTTCGAAAAAAACTTAAAAATATTAGTCCATAAATATACGAATATCATCAAAAATACTATTTGTTGTGCACCGTGGGTGGATGAATTTAAAAGTAGCGTTCATTTGGTGTATTTGCGGACTGAAATTTTATAATCAGTTTAGGTTTGAGCTGCAAGCATTAATCTGAGCCCATCAGGTCTTCAAGCTGGTTGCGCAAATCACCCAAAGTACGATGAATGCTGTGGCAACGGGCACAAACCGTAACACCGATTTCACCCAACATTTGTTTGCTCTGTTTCACTTTGTTGTTTTTGATTAGTGTGTTCAATTTCTGTAGTCGATCAGTGGTGTGCTGGCCCAGGATTCTTTGTGCGGGCAGCGGATCTTCATCGTGGCATTGCTGGCAACTGCTGGTCAGTTGTTTTAACTGCCGGCTGAGCTGGCCGTTGCTGATCTGGGCTTTTTCTGGCTGACCATCCTCTAAAGCGATTTGAATCCGGTTTATGGCTTCTGGAAGTTCACGCATGGCTTTATTGAATGATAGGGTCTTTCCGTCCTCATCGGTAACCGTAATTCCATTGTAATCCGGTGAACGATAGAGTGCAGTGACCAGTGGCTGGTAATCATGGTGGCAGTTGTTGCAGGTTTTCTGGATTTTTCGTAAATATTTTTTTACTCTAACTGTCTGCCCAGCTTCAGCATGGTGTTTCATTTTTGTGATTAAACCGATATCTATCATGTCTGACCATTCGGGCACCATCTCGGCAATTTTACGGTAATCGGTTTCCAGTTTATCTAACCATTTACTCATCAATTGAGGATTGTTGTGTGCATAGTCTTCAATCGCCAGCATTTCACGGCGCAGGCGAAACATGGTGTGTAACCATACCTGGCGTTTGTTCTGAGGTTTGTACCACTGTGCCAGTGATGCAGGTGGGGTTTTGAGGTGGATCTGATTATCAGCATTCACCGTCTGTACCGCTGCCAGTGAATAAACAAATGCAATAATGGACAGCAGATTCAGTTTCATGTGGTTAATACTGGTTATGACTTCAAGGGTTCGAACAGATACTCCAGACCATTGACCTTTATTTCGTGGACGATGCCAAGCATTTTACCCAGTTCACCCTCGGGGAAACCTTTATTGGCAAACCACACAACATAAGGTTCTGGCAGATCAATCAAACGTAGAGTGGCATATTTACCATAGGGCATACGATAATTGGCCAGCTTTAGCAACAATTCCGGGTCTGAAAGCAGTTCAGTGCCAGGTTTTTCAGTCATGATCAGGCGAAGTTTGTATGTAAGTAGCTGATAATATCGTCGGATTCATACATCCACTCGATACTGCCGTCATCATGGCTTATTTTAAGGCAGGGGACTTTGGCTTCACCACCACCATCGATTAATTCCTGTCGATGTTGCTGATTTTTCTGGGCATCACGAAGCTCAATATTCAGTGCCAGTTGTTTTATAGTGCGTCGGACCTTGATACAAAATGGGCAGGTTCTATACTGATAAAGAGTCAGTTGACGTGTTTTTTCATCCACCCGCTGTTGTTCATCAGCAGGTCGTTCGATGCTCTTTGGCTGGCTGATCCAGTTCCAGGCCAGCAGTACAGGGCCAAGCAGGGTGCGCAGGGTCCTGAAAAATAGACGAATTAGGAATCGCATACTAATACCTGTAACGGTTTGCGGGGTTTATGCAGACCGAGGTCTGCAGCGAAGAGCCGCTATATTAAATTGAACGGCTGCTGAGATCAAATATCCCTGGTTAAGACTTCCACCAGTCGGCAACGACTTTGCCTACGGCCGGGTTGACCAGATAGCCATAAGATCTATGGCAGTTAAGGCCCTGGTCATTTTTGAAAAAGTTATAAATACCTTTACAATGGTCTTGCAGGTGATCGATGATACCCAGCTTAAGCATCTCGGAAAAGTCATCATGGATTTCACGATCCAGCGCAGTGACATCGCCCACCGATGCAATATTGGTCCAGTGACTGATGAGGCTGGGATATCTTTTTTGGCCTTTTTCGGCATGCCCCATTATTCTGTGCTGTACATAATTCATCCCCAATGGACTGCCGATGGTGAGAAAATCCAGTTTACCTTCCAGTTGTTCGAGGTGGGACAGTTCCCACAGCGTGTCATAACTCACCACTGAGCCCAGGCTATGACCAATAATCAATATTTTTTCATTATTAGC
The DNA here is from genome assembly GCA_048550535.1 of Gammaproteobacteria bacterium. GTDB lineage: Bacteria > Pseudomonadota > Gammaproteobacteria > SZUA-229 > SZUA-229 > CBDULX01. Next base: position 9,529 of record JBLYYN010000268.1, on the reverse strand, counting down.
CAGTAACGGGCGTAAAATATTTTTCAGTTTTTCCCTGATGTCACAGGCTATATTGTTTTCATTGTAGAAATAACGATTGGTTTCCTCAGCGGTCATGCGGATGGTCTTGGGCAGGAAATGGATAATAATTGGGAATAAGTCAGCAACACTAAATAAAAATCGATCCAATTTGACATGGAAGCCATTGGCTTGCTGTATATCCTGTTTGGTTGGGCCGTGGGTGTTGATCAGAGCATCGATCCAGGGTAGATCCTGGCTGCTGTCTTTGTATTGGTGGTAGTAAAGATAATTCCAGTCAGCTAGATGAAAGTTTTGTTTATTTTCGCTGAGTGAGTCAATAATATCAGGATCGGCACGCTTAACACCCTCCGTTATGCTGCGCCACAACAAGGCTTTGTGTTGTTCCGGTGCCGGTTTTGGGTTTTTTCCGGGTACAAAAATGATATGTTTATGGGACATTTATTTTTCTTATTTAGAGCTTGGTATTATTAATGCAAGGGTATTAACATGGTGTTGAAAGCCGGGCGGAATGTCAAGCAATGGGAAATACATATGAGAACTGATATGCAGGTGCTGATACTGGGCTATGGTGAAATGGGGCATGCACTGGAGTTTTTGCTCAAGGACCGATGCCAGCTGGTCATATGGGACAGGCACGGCATTGAGGGCTCTACTCCGGTGGATCTTGAAACCGCATGCGGTGTTGCCGATCTGGTCGTGTTTTGTTTACCGGTGAATCCCCATCGGCAGATTCTGCAAACCATCATGCCCTGGCTAAAAACTGACTCGGTATGCCTGAGTATTGCCAAAGGCCTGGATGAAGAGGGCTATACCGCTGCACAGATATTTGAACATGATTTGAAAGACCCAGTCCGTTACTGTCTATTGTATGGGCCGATGATTTCAGAAGAAATACGAAATAATCATTATGCATTTGCACAACTGGGGTGCTGTAATAATGAGCGGTATCAAGCTATAAAACAGCTGTTTACTTCTACTAAGCTATATATAACTGAAAGCCGGGATATAGCTGGAATTAGCTGGTCAGTGATTTTAAAGAACGTTTATGCCATGTTATTTGGCATGGCCGATGAGTTGCAGCTAGGTGACAATATGCGGGGGTTCCTGGCCGTTGCGGCTTTACATGAACTGGACCAAATTGTTCGATTGATGGGCGGGGCGGCGGGCAGTCCGTTTCATCTGGCCGGACTGGGTGATTTAATCACCACCGCAACCAGTGAAGATTCTCATCATCATGAACTGGGTCGAAGGCTGGCCAGGGGTGAAACAGATAATATCCTCGGAGAAGGTGTGCATACCCTGGCCATGGTAAAAAAACATGATTTGTTTGATTTTACAACTTACCCATTGTTTGAACTGGTCATTACAATTATGGAAAAACCGGAACAGGTGGATCAAAAAATTTACCATTACCTGGAAAATAGTTTTGCTTAGGCAGCGAGTAATGCTTGAATATGACTGTCCGCCCAGTTGACGGCTTGCAGATAGTGCATCATCAGGTCATGCTGGTTGAAACCGTCATTATTCAATTGATCCCATTCGGAATGCTCGTAGAGTAAAACCTGCTGGTAGATTTCCCCGTGGCGGCCGGTTTTATCCAGCAGGGCCAGTTTTACCGGTGCACTCAGGGTGATGGAATCGAGCAGGTCGACCATTGGCATGTCCATTAAGGCATCGAGTACTGAAAACAGACCTATAATGAACATTTGATGTTTGATGTCAGGCTGGTATTTTTCTGCCAGTAGTTCACACATTTTGCCGCGAATCATCGCGGTGACTATCAGTTCATCGGGTTTGTTCTCAATGATTTTAGACATCATGATCAGAGTGACCCAGTCTTTCATATTATTGATGCCGAGTAGAACGATAGCATCTTTTATGGAGTCAACTTCACGACGAAATGGAAAAGCGGCGCTGTTGATATAACGCATGAGTTTATAGGTGAGGGTAATATCCTGTGCCAGGATAGATTCAAATTCATCGAAATCCAGATCGGGGCTTTGTACCCTGCTCAGTAAATTTAGCACCACCATCTTATTGGCCGGTGTATGTTTATGTCTAATCAGTTGTGGATGGCAAAAGAAGAACCCCTGAAAATATTCAAATCCCAGTTGTTTGCAAATATTATAAAGTTCCTGAGTTTCCACTTTTTCGGCAACCAGTTTGGCCTGATAGGGGGATACGGTCTGTAACTGTTCTGTCAGTTCATCTTCTGTACGGGTATTGACATCGAGCTTGATAAAATCAGCCAGTTGCAGAAAAGGAATGTACTTATCATCATATTCGAAATCGTCCAGTGCTATTTTATAGCCTAGCGATTTAAGTTGTTTAATACCCTGTATGACTTGCTCGGTGGGTTCTACATCTTCCAGGATCTCCAGTACACTCTGTTTTCTGAGCATAGGTGTCAATGCAGGGTTGGTGATAAATTGTTCAGGTAAGTTGATGAAGGCCAGAGTGCTGCCAACCAGGGTGTCGACACCAATGTGCATAAAGGTGTTCATGATGGTTTCGCAGGAGGCCAGATCACCATCGTCAAATACAGCATGGTCCATATCGCCACTTCGATATAATAATTCATAGCCTATAACACTGAGCTCGGTGTCATAGATGGGCTGGCGTGCGATAAACAGTTCTTCCATATTTAAATAATTATTTTTTGATAAAATCCAATTTATTATAGTCTATAAATCAGTCACTTATTTATGTGGGTGTTTTGTTTTCTGATTAGATGATTTCAGTATATGATTGCAGCTTAAACCTTTGATTGTTGAATGCAGTGGATTATCGAATTCTATTGATAAGGATCAGTAAATTGCCAATCCATCTGAGCTTGTGGATGCCGCAGGTTTATAATTTGTAAACGTATCAGGATACAAAAATGAAAAAACCAGGCCTGTTATTTCTATTTTCTCTGGGCATACTTATTAGCAGCCAATCGGCGCTTGCTCAAACTGCCCGTGACATTATCAAGGCGGCGATCGATAACTTCCGCGGAGTTTCATCCTATTCCGAAGCCATTATGCTTATCCATCGCCCGGACTGGGAACGTTCCATGGAGATGAAGATATGGACTCAGGGTACGGATAAATCACTGGTACGTATTACGGCGCCTAAAAAAGACATAGGCAACGGCACCTTGTTAATCGACGACGATATGTGGAGCTATTCGCCCAAGATCAATCGTGTGATCAAAATTCCCAGCAGTATGGCCACTCAGAGCTGGATGGGTTCTGACTTTTCCAATAATGATGTGTCACGGGCCGATGATATTGTGGACAAGTACCAGCACACACTGCTCGAAACCACCAGCCAACAGGGTATGAAGCTATACACCATAGAATCGATACCACACGAAGATGCCCCCGTGGTCTGGGGCAGGGAAGTACTCAGGGTGCGAGAAGATAATGTACTGTTCAGCCATGCATTTTATGATCAGGACGGGTTGCTGGTTAAGACGCTGGAGACCCATGAGATCAAACATATCGACGGTCGCAATGTGGCCACTATCGAACGCATGACCAAGGCCGACAAGCCGCAGGAATGGACCGAGTTCAGGATGTCGAATATCAAATTCAATATCGACATTCCGAACAACACGTTTACTCTGTCCAGTCTTCGTAATCCCCGGTTCTGAGGAAACAGAGATGGCTAACACCTGGCGATTTGCATGGCGAAACATCTGGCGACATCCAAGGCGTACTATTCTTACCGTCCTGGCCATAGCCTTTGGTGCAGCTTTGCTGGTATTCAGTATTGGCTTTCAGCTGGGTCAGTATGATCTGATGATCGACAATTCGGTGCGTATTTATCAGGGCCTGTTACAGGTACAGAAAAAAGGTTATCTGGATGAACCAAAAATGCGCAGCAGTATTGCGGATATTCAGGGCCTGGCCAGGCATCTGCGCACAAGCACCGGGATTGAATCTATTGCGGCCCGGGCCAATGGCTTTGCCCTGGTATCTTCTGAAACACGCACTTACGGTTCGCTCATTGTCGGTGTGGAGCCGACTAGAGAGTTCCTGGTCTCCATACTACCGGGAGTGATCCGAGAGGGGCGATACCTGTCTTCTCTGGATGCCAATGAAGTGGTGATTGGCCGTAGCATGGCCCGCAACATGCAGCTTAAGCTGGGTGATGAGATCACGATCCTGGGTTCGGGCAGGGATGGATCGGTGGCGGCTGCCATAGCACCGGTGGTGGGGATTTACGATTCCGGCTCCCGTGACCTGGACCGTAATCTCATCCAGATGCCCCTGGGCAGTTTTCAGCAGGTGTTTGCCATGGAGGGTCAGGGGCATGCGCTGGTTATTTACCACGAGGACGTGAAGCAGGTGGAAGGCCTGCGCGCGCGGATACAGAGCATCGTTGAGCCCTATGACGGTGTGGTGACTCTGAGCTGGGATGAGATTCAACCGGGCCTGAAACAGATGATCGAACTGGATTATTCTTCCGGCTGGATGATGTACATCGTGCTGGTGGGGGTGATCACTTTCAGTATATTGAATACCTTCCTGATGTCGGTGATGGAGCGCACCCGTGAATTTGGCATTATGCTGGCACTGGGTTACAAACCCTTCAACATTGGCAAGCTGGTGATGCTGGAAGCCCTGGTGTTGACTTTGCTGGCCCTGGTACTGGGGACCCTGATCGGTCTCGGGGTCAATATCTATTTTTACATATACGGTCTCACCTTCTCCGGTATGGAGGAGTTTGCCAAGATGTATAACATGCCTGCCACACTGACCCCGCAAATCTCCTTAAAAAGTGTGTTGATGGGGCCGGGAGTGATTCTGATTTTTACTTTACTGGCGGCTTTGTATCCGGCCATGCGTATACGTTTATTACAACCGGTTGAGGCCATGCGGAAAATCTAATGGAAAGCCTGCAACTACTCATTGCTCTGGCCTGGCGTAACTTATGGCGAAATAAACGACGTACTCTGGTGATCCTGTTCGCCATTGTACTGGGTGTGTGGGCGATGATTTTTACCGCGGCCTTCATGCGCGGTATGAGTTTACAGATCATCGATGACACCATCGAAAACCTCACCGGGCATATCCAGATACACGCCCAGGGCTATCTTGATGACCCGGTGGTGGAGCATGGGTTTCAGATTAATGATTCATTGAATACTGCATTGCACAACGATGCGATTAAGCAACTGGCCATGCGTATCCGGGTGCCGGCGGTGGTGGCCAGTGAACGGGACTCCTATGGCCTGGTGCTGGTCGGCATAGACCCGCAGGCGGAAGCCGGAGTATCGTTCATTGCCAACAGTATTGTACAGGGTGAATACCTGTCAGCCTCCGATGATCGGGGTGTGATCATGGGTAAAAAAATGGCGGAACAACTGGAGACCCGACTGGGTAAGCGGGTGGTGGTGATGTCGCAAAACCGTGACAATGATATCGCCGATCGGGGCTTTCGTATCGTCGGTATTTTCGACACCCAGATGGAGGCCCTGGAAACCGGATATCTGTTTATGGGCCGGAAAACGGCGGAGCAGTTGCTGGATATTGATAATCAGGTATCTGAGATCGCCATTATCCTGAATCAGGGAGTCCAGGCAGAGTCCGTGGTGCAACAGCTAAAACAGCAGCAACCGCAACTCGATATACAGTCCTGGGATGAACTGCAACCCATGTCGAAATTAATGGTGGAAATGTATGGGGACTTTCATCTCATATGGCATCTGATCGTATTTATGGCCATGGGCTTCGGCATTATCAATACCCTGCTGATGTCCGTGTTCGAACGCACCCGAGAATTCGGCCTGTTCCAGGCCCTGGGATTGCGCCCGACTTTTATCATGGGCCAGGTGTGGATCGAAGCCATCATGTTGCTGTTGCTGGGAACGGCGCTGGGCAATCTGGTGTCCTGGTTGTCGGTACTGGCCACCGGGGAAGGTATAGATGTCTCGGCGTTCGCTCAGGGGATGGAAATGGCCAACCTGTCGAATATCATTCCCTTTGTTATCGTCAGTGGGGATTTAATTTTAGCCAACTCAGTGGTCATCGTTCTGGGTCTGCTCACCAGCCTGTATCCGGCCTGGCGAGCCTCCCGCATGGTGCCTGCTGATGCACTTACCAGGATTTGATATGAGCATCGTTGTCAGTTGCAAAGACCTGATAAAAACCTACCAGCAAGGGCTGATCGAAGTCCATGCGCTGTCCGATGTGGATCTTGACGTGGAGCGGGGTGATTTTATCTGTTTGTCCGGACCGTCGGGTTCCGGCAAGTCCACTCTGTTGAATATGATCGGTGGACTGGATCTACCCACTTCTGGTGAAATCACCATTGATGATGAACGCATTGATCGCATGAATAAATCACAACTGGCCGAAATGCGCCTGCATAAAATCGGTTTTGTATTCCAGGCTTATAATTTAATCCCGGTACTCAGCGCACAGGAAAATGTGGAAATGGTGATGCAGATGCAAGGGGTGAAAAAAGCCGAACGTCATCAGCTGGCACGAGATATTTTAAATGAAGTGGGCTTGCAGGGGCTGGAATCACGAACCCCTGCTGAGTTATCCGGTGGTCAGCAGCAGCGAGTGGCCGTGGCCCGAGCCATAGTAGCCAAACCGAGTCTGGTACTGGCCGACGAACCCACCGCCAACCTGGATTCGATCAATGCCGGCAAGTTGCTGGATATTATGCGTGACATGAATCGGCAACATAATATGACCTTCATTATCTCTACCCACGATCCTATGGTGATGGCGCGTGCCAAGCGCCTGATCAAACTGCATGACGGTAAGATCATGGGTAACCAGCAACAGGAATGATGAAACCCAGTCGCTCACTCATTGTTTTACTGGTGTGTTGTGTGCTCACCGGTATCAGTTCACCGCTTCGGGCCTGGGAATATGGAGGTCATTTCAAATATGTTTTCGACCATACGAAATACCCCGAGGCTTCGCTGGGCAGCAGTCTGGGTGGTGAGCGACAAACCGGCCAGGGTATCAATAGCCGATTATTATTCAGTCAGCATCAGGATCACTGGGGCTTCGAGACGCATTATGAATTAAGTGCTCTGCACAGTAACAGCGATAGCCTGCAAGCTATTCCAGACCCGGATAGTCGCCGCTGGTTTGACCTGAGCTATGTGTTCGAGAATGACAGCAGTGACTTAATTCTGCATCGGCTGGATCGGCTGAGTCTAAGTTATACCAGCGAATCTCTGGTCATGCGTCTGGGTCGGCAGGCAGTGACCTGGGGTAATGGCCTGGTGTTTCACCCGATGGATATATTCAATCCCTTTAAGCCCGTTACCATAGATAAGGATTATAAGACCGGTGATGACATGCTATATGGGCAATGGACCACCTCCGGGGGTAACGACTGGCAAATGATAGTGCTGCCCAGGCGAGATGAAACGGGAGAGCTTGAACAGTCGCAGAGTTCACTGGCTTTAAAATACCATGGCCTTGCGGCCGAGGCCGATATCGATATTATGCTGGCGCAACATTATGACCAGCCATTGTTAGGGATAGGATACTCACGGGCGATAGGTGAAGCGCTGTGGCGTATGGATATTACCCAAAGCCGGAATGATAGTGATGAAGGGGTTACCAGTTTTGTCACCAATGTGGATTATTCATGGATCTGGTTAGGGCATAATGTTTATGGTTATATGGAGTATTACCACAATGGATTTGGCCAGAATGATATTGGCTCAGCTCTGGATGCGGAATTACAGAAACGCATAGAACGGGGTGAACTGTTCGTACTGGGAAAAAATTATTTGTCTGCGGGAATGCAAATTGAACTGCATCCATTGCTTAGTTTTTCGCCGTCATGGATTGTGAATTTGCATGACCATGGAGGCTTGTTGCCTTTAACGCTCATATACAACTGGCAGCAGAATTTGCAGCTGACTCTGACCGGCATCATCTCCTATGGTGATCGGCAATCTGAGTATGACGGTTATTATTCCACAGGCGACACACTGAATTTCCTGCTGGCTTATTATTTCTAGACTTATTTTGACTGTTAATGTGTTTGATTAAAAAAAACGCATCTTATCGCAAGGGATATTCTGCTGAGTGTCATTTCCAGCAGAGGGATGACAGTACCTTAATTAATCAGAGTGTCCCTTAATTTTAATAGTTATACCTATGTGGGCATATAAGTAATTTCTCTGTGACATTGTCACACAATCATCACTTATATTTATGACTATTGGCGTTTTATCTTTCTGAACCATTAGCAATCATATCGGTCTCAATTTTGGCCATTGAAAATCTTTCTGCAAGGCTCCATATTAATGATTTACACTCTTACGCAATTTCATTATAGTGCCGGCCCATGAGACAGCTAGCGACTACAGACAACTTAAAGCGAAGAATATGGTTATTTGCCATGATGCTGTCGATGTTGTTCGTGCAGAGTTTGCAGTTACATGTTCATACTTATTCCCATAAGGCCGAATTACTGGGGCACGTTCACTATGATACCGCCCACAGTGTGTTCAATATCAGCCAGGATGCCCATGCCGATGAAGTCGCACAGCATGATATGAATCATTCCGTATTGACCAGTAAGTTGTCATCCATACCCATGCTGGCGATTATTCTTTTTAGCCTGCTATTGGTACTGTGTATTCACAGCTGTGTACGTCTGGCCCGCTATTATTTCAAACCAATCTGTTCTCAAAATCACACCGCTCATTTCAAGCCACCCTTGCGCGCACCACCACTGGTGTAATCACTATTCTGCTATTCTTGTGGTGGTACACCACAAAATATAATTGTTTTGAATAAAATTTGATGTGTGGTTTCACACACCATAAAACAGTGATAAAACCTATGCGCAATCATTTATTGAATTCTTTATTGCCGGTATTGTTTGCCGGCTCACTGGCTGCCTGGCCAGTTTTTTCAAATGCAGACCCGATCTGGACATTGCAAAGCACGGTGCAGCGTGTACTGCAAGTGGCGCCGGAATTTCAGGCTAGCCAGAAAATGATCGGCTTACGACAAATTGATCAACAACAGGCCAATCAATGGCCAAATCCCGAAATTGACATCCGGGTCGATGAAAAACTGGGGCTGGCTGATGGTTCCGGCGGTTATGATGTGAATTTGCTGGTATTTAGTCAGGCGATTCCAGTTAAGCGCATGCAACCACAAATCAAACAGGCAGAGGCCTTGTTATTGGCCAGTCAATCGCAGAACCGGCAACAACAGTTATTCCTGGAATACCAGGCCAGTATGCTGTTCCATGAATTACAGCTGAAGAGTGCGCAATTTGTCCTCAGTCAGCAACGACTGGCGCTGGCAGAGCAATTTCAGTTGTCGGCTACAAGCTCCACAGGTTCTCCAGACAGGCTGGTGCGCTATCTGTCACCACTGGAACGGAAGCGCCTGGATATTATGCGCGAATCCGCACGCCAGTTGATGGCCTATGCTGAAGGTGAATTGAATGAAACCATGGGTAAGTTTCGTATTTTGCTTAACCTTGAGTCGAAAACGAAGCCGAAACTGTCTCGACTCGAGTTACT
>JBLYYN010000267.1:0-8024 GCA_048550535.1 Gammaproteobacteria bacterium | reverse complement strand
CAGGACAGTGAACAGCTGCTCTTTCGATTTTTGCATAAGTGCCATTTGCACTTTCCCGATGGCTACTAACAAATCAGTCCTGATGGCTCAATAAAAATTCCAGTAGTGCTTTCTGGGCATGCAGCCGATTTTCTGCTTCATGCCATACTACGCTCTGGGCACCATCGATGACTTCGGCAGTTACTTCCTCTTCTCGGTGGGCCGGCAAACAATGCATGAACAGGGCATCGGCTTTGGCCAGTCCCATCAGCGAGGCATTGACCTGGAACGGGGCAAAGGCTTTCTCTCGTTCTTTTTGTTCCTCTTCCTGACCCATGCTGGCCCAGACATCGGTGACGATCAGGTCACTATCCTGACAGGCCCGTTTCGGCTCGTGGATAATGCTGACCCGGTCAGAGGCGCTGGCTACCAGATCAGCATCTGGCTCATAGCCTTCCGGGCAGGCAATATTGAGTTTAAAATCCAGCTGGCGTGCGGCGTTGATGTAGGAATGGCACATATTATTGCCATCACCTACGTAGGTTACGGTGCGACCGGTAATGTCGCCACGATGTTCCACCCAGGTCTGCATATCCGCCAGTAACTGACAGGGGTGTACCCAGTCGGTGAGGCCATTGATGATCGGCACTGAGGAGTTTTGTGCAAAACGCTGGATTTTTTCATGTTCGAAGGTTCGCACCATGATGATATCAACCATACTGGATAACACACGGGCAGTATCTTCGATCGGCTCGCCACGTCCCAGCTGGGTGTCCCGGGGAGACAGGAACATGGCGTGTCCTCCTAACTGGACCATTCCCGCCTCAAAAGACACCCGGGTACGGGTGGATGATTTTTCAAAAACCATCGCCAGTACTTTGTTCTTCAAGGGCTCATAGACTTCACCGGCACGATGAATAGCTTTCAGCTTGATGGCGCGTTGAATTAACTGCTTCAGTTCATCTGCGGACAGGTCAAGCAGGGTGAGAAAATGTCTTGTTGCCATGGATGCCTCGCGGTTTATTTCAGGAATACTTTAACCAGTTCACTGACGGTATCGACTATTCGTTGCGCCTGATCATTGGTCAGAATTAAAGGAGGTAACAGGCGTATGACATTAGTCGCAGTTACGTTGATGAGTAGGCTTTTGTCCAGTGCCTGTTGTACCAGAGCTGTACAGTCGCGATCCAGTTCGATACCAATCATCAGTCCAAGACTGCGAATTTCCTTAACTCCCTGTACATCGGCAAGCTGTTCGGTGAGGCCATTACTGATCATGTGGCCCAGTTCTGCTGCACGCTGCACCAGCTTGTCCTGCTCGATAGTGTCAATAACGGTTTGTGCGACGGCACAGCTGAAAGGATTGCCGCCAAAGGTAGAGCCATGATTCCCGGGCTGAAAAACCTCAGCGGCTTTACCACTGGCCAGACAGGCCCCAATGGGGATGCCATTGCCCAGACCTTTGGCCAGGGTCATCACATCAGGCAGGATATTGCTGTACTGAAAAGCAAACCAGTGGCCACTACGACCCATGCCGGTCTGAATCTCATCCAGCATCAGTAGCCAGTTATTGTCATCGCAGAGCTGGCGTAATTGTGGCAGGTAGTCCTGGTCAAGAAGATTGATACCGCCTTCACCCTGAGCGGGTTCCACCAGTACGGCAACCACATCCGTGCTGTTCTGGGCAATGGTTCTAATGGCTTCAATATCATTGTAGGGAGCGCGGATGAACCCCTGTACCAGGGGTTCAAAGCCAGCCTGTACCTTGCGATTCCCCGTCGCCGTGAGAGTGGCCATGGTGCGGCCGTGGAAGCTATCTTCCATGACGATGATCGAAGGGTTTTTAATATTGTTCTGGTGGCCATACAGGCGAGCCAGTTTAATGGCCGCTTCATTGGCTTCAGCACCTGAATTGGAAAAAAATACCCTATCCATAGCAGAAATACGGCACAGGCTGTCCGCCAGCTGTTGCTGATTTTCGATGCAGTACAGGTTGCTGGTGTGCAACAGTTTCGAAGCCTGTCGATTAATGGTTTCGATAATGGCCGGGTGGGCATGACCCAGGCCAGTTACAGCAATACCGGCGAGGGCATCAAGGTACTGATTGCCATGATTGTCACGCAATATCGCGCCTATGCCCTGTTCAAAGCAAACGGACAGTGGACGGTATGTTTTCATCAAGTGTTCAGAGCTGGTCATAAGGCTTTCCGCGCCCCGTTGATTTATAGGGCCCTAAAAAACAAAAGCGGCTGTCAAATGACGCCGCGAAACGAGAAATTATACCCTTTCTTCACAACATATCAAATATTCGGTGATTAAAGAACGCCCGCTTAATCGCTTGACTGATAAGCCAGCAATGATTTTTTAACCCTTTGAAATTCCAGTTTAATTTGAGTAATTAGTTGCTGCAGGTCTTGTTGCTTGATTTTATGACACTGTTGCTCTAACTGTTCTGCCAGTTTACTCAGGATCTGTGCTCCGAAATAGGCACTGCTGGATTTCATGCTGTGGGCGAGGGTCTCCAGGGTGTCTGTTTCTCCCTCCCCCTCTCCCTCAACGCTATCGCTCATGTGCTCTAGTCTCTGTTCAGTGTCGCTAATAAATTCTGAGACCAGTTGTGGGAAGCCATCCGCTATCATAGCTTCAAGCCTGGACAGTTCTGTTAAATTGACTGCCGTTGTGTCTGCAATGGTAGAAACCGTATTATTCTTCGAGGTCTGGGCCGATGTGGTTTCAACAGAGTGTTGTAGCCAGGTGTCGAGTTTTTCGATCAGAGCTTCACGAGTGAACGGCTTGCCAAGAAAATCATCCATACCCGCATCTGTGCAACATTTCTGATCAGATTTCTGCACATTGGCGGTGAGGGCGACGATAGGTATACGTCGTGCTGATTCCTGGTTACGTATTTCACGGGTTGCCTGATAACCATCCATCACAGGCATCCTGCAATCCATCAGTATTAAGTCGTATTCATTATCGCGGTTAAGCTGTAATGCCTGTTTGCCATGATAGGCAATATCTACTTCAAAGCCGAGATTGCTGAGTATACCCAGAGCTACTTTTTGATTGGTGGGGTCGTCTTCAACTAGTAAAATTTTACCTCTAAACTGGATTTTTATTTTACCCTGCAAATGGTCAGATTCAGTGATGTCATGTTGTGTGATGAGTTTTCCCGTTGTCCCTTTTGTGGCCAGCGCGGCAGCGATGGTTTTCCGCAAAATATTGTTTAATAAAGGTTTATTTAAATAGGCAGTAAAGCCGGCATCGGAAAATTTTTTGTTATCACCACGCTGACCTGCGGATGTCAGGAGAATCAGAGGCATGCAACAGCCCAGTTCGTTTTTAACCGCATGGGCCAGTTCTATGCCATCCATTTCCGGCATCAGATAATCAAACAGGGCCACATCAAAGCTGTTATTTTGCTGTTCGGCATCCTGGATCAGTTGTATGGCGTCTTTGGAGTTATTGGCAAGGGTAGTTTGCATGCCACAGGCACGGAGTTGTTTATCAAGAATTTGCAGATTTGTAAGATTGTCATCGACAATAAGAATACGGATGTTTTGTAAATCAGACTGAGGCAAAGGTTTTGGTGCTTCCCCAATAGGTAATTCAAGTTTGATCCAGAAAGTAGAGCCCAGCCCGGGAGTACTGTCTATACCCATTTCACCATCCATCAAGTGAACAAGCTTTTTACAAATACTGAGACCCAGGCCCGTGCCGCCAAATTTTCGGGTGGTTGAGCCATCGGCCTGGACAAAGGAATCAAATAATTTTTGCTGTTGATCCTGTGGGATTCCAATTCCCGTGTCTGTCACTTTAATAATAAGCTTAACACGCTCTTGCTCAACATTTTCGGCACTTATATCCAGCAGGACATGTCCCTGCTGGGTAAATTTAATAGCATTGCCCAGTACATTAATGAGTATCTGGCGCAATCTTCCGGCATCACCAATGAAATAATGAGGGCAATTTTGTTCAAAATTAAATAGCAACTCGAGGTTTTTTTCTGTGGCTTTAGTTGCCAGTAATTGTGTTGTCTCGAAGGCTGTAGTCTGCAAATCAAAGTGAATGGATTCCAGTGACATTTTTTCGGCTTCAATTTTTGAAAAGTCGAGAATATGGTTGATGACCTGTAATAAAGATTGACCAGAAGTTTCAATGGTTTCCAGGTATTCCTGTTGTTCATTGGACAAGGGTGTGTCTGCCAATAACTGGGCCATGCCCAGTACACCATTCATGGGGGTACGGATTTCATGGCTCATATTGGCCAGAAATTCTGATTTGGCTCGGGTTGCTTCCTGCGCTTGTTCAAGTGCCTGCCTGAGATGTGAATGGGATTCGTCGATTTCATGGCGCATACTGTCGAAAGCTCTGGTTAGTTCACCAATTTCATCATTGCCGGCGGCGGGTAACTGTGCAGTAAAGTTGCCATTAGCAAATTCAGTAGCTGCACTTTTAAGTGACTGTAGTGGCCAACGAATGAGAGAGTTTTGCCATAATGTGCTGAAAATAGCCGTGAGAGCCAGCATCAGGAACAATAATTGTTCAAGTTCAAGCACATGCTGCCTGATTAGCTGTTGTTCCTGGTCCCAGTCCAGGTGTAGTGAAATGGTACCCAATGCCTCACCCAGATGGCTGATTGAGTGTTCCAGATATAAATAACCCAGCTCGTCAGCCTGTGTAAATGATGAAAGAGGGTAGAGTTTTTTACCCACAGGATCACGTAGTACCAGTGAGCGCCAGTTGTCGATATGCAGTTCCATCTGTTTATCCAGAAAAGCATATAAAGTGGCTATGTCTCCGCTGAGAAGACCTCGAACCAGCTCAGGTTCCAGGCTTACTAAAATAGCCTGCTGATTGAGTTCAAATTTATGGATTCCATCCTGTTCATATTTAACTGCCCAGTAAAAATGAATAACACCACTCAGAATAATGAAGCCTATAACAATAGGGAGTAAAAGTTTTAAGCGTATACCCATGTGTTTATTCCAGGTTGTAGAAACGCTCCAGTTTCATATTTGCCAGAGACTGGTAGTCGGTTAACTGTGCAGGGCCCAGCTGCATTATAGGAATTTTGGCCAGTTTAGCCTTAGCTGTTTCAGATTTGCCCATGGCGATAAAGGCCTTATATACTTCTTGCCGAACAGATTTTGCAACTCTGGGATGTACTGTAAAAGGGTGTGGTGCAATGCCCTGGGTTTTATAGATGATCCTGAGTGCGTCATATATCTGTGTCGGTTGTTGGTTGAGTGACTTACTCACACCACCGCCTGCGGAAGCCTGTCCTAAAACGACATTTAAATACACGGAATCGTGGGTTTTAACATAGCGTGGCTGTATCTGGATATGGAACTTATCAAAAAGATCAGCACGCATCAGCAATGATGCGCCCAGTGCATTGGGTGAGGGAAAGGCCAGAACTTTTCCATCCAGCTGTTTGACATCTTTGATGCCGCTGTCCTTGCGCACCACCAGCACACCATTTAACTGTCGGCTGTGATCTCGAAGTATAGGAATGTAACCTTGCGAAGAGGCGGCTATAAGAATGTGGTAGGGGTTCATGTAAGCAAAATCAAATTTGCCGCTAATAAATTCTTTTTCAAATTCAGGAATGTTGGGAGAACCCTGTAAATCAAATTTGAAACCGGTACGTTGTTCCAGTTCGCTAATAATGGGCTTCCAGATAACCTGCATTTGTCTGGTTTCAAATTGAGGGACAACACCAATAGAGTATATAGGGGATTGAAGCTCAGCCTGGGATAAGCTTGAAAACGGCATAAGCAGACAAAATCCAATGAAAAACAAGATCTTTTGATGCTTTAAAAGCATTTTTATTATCCTGGTAAGCGAATCTGGATGGCGTATTCATACTAAGAAAGGATCCAGTAATCTGGGCTTGATTATTTAAGTATGAGAATAGCACAACCGGCAGTAAGTGCAGGGAATGATAAGAAGGTGGTGTGGGGGCAAAAAAAACGGCAGCTAAAGCTGCCGTTTTTAATTTCGATAGGCGGAATCGATTAGAAGGGCATACCGTGCATATGCGCAGTCATACCCAGCAGCATAGGTACAGACAGCAGAGTATTGGTGCGAGAAGCCATCAGCGCCACAACTTTGGCTTTGGCAATCACTTCTGGACTGTGTTCTTTACCGTCCAGACCCAGAATTTTCTTCTGGTTAGGCCAGATCAGGCCCCAGACATTCAACAGCATGATGGTACCCAGCCATGCGCCCATGCCGATCACCTGGTAGCCAGCCTGGAAAGTGAAGGCTGCAATGAAGCCAGAACCTTCAACTGTGTGCATAGCTTCCAGAGCCAGTACACCGGTAAACCAGGTGGCAACAGCAGACCAGCGGAACCACAGCAGTGCAGTTGGTGCAACGTATTTATTAATAGCCGCAGGGCCAGGGCCACCGCTGTCTTTTTCTGCCAGGGCCTTGCCTACGCCAGGAACCTGTACGAAGTTGAAGTAGTAGAGCAGACCTATCCAGGTGATACCGACCATCACATGAAACCAGACCCAGATTTCCCATGGGTTGATTTTGCCGCTAGTACCGAGAATAAACATGATAACAATCGCCAGCACAAAGCCAGAGATAATTGTGCCCGTAATTGATTTTAATGGATTCATTTTAATTACCTAAAAAAGGGGGTTGTTGAATACTTGATTATTTTAGTAGGGCATTAAGATATGTTAGACAGAATTATTTTTCAAGTGAATAATGATAAGAATGATTCTTCTAACGCAATTAATTGCTCTTATACAGACGTCTAACCTATGGATGCCATAGCCTTAAGTATTTTTTCCAGTCGCATAGAGGCGGTTTGTGACGAGATGGGCGCAGTACTTAAACGAGTTGCCTTTTCTCCGAATATCAAGGACCGACTGGATTTTTCCTGTGCCGTGTTCGACGCGCAGGGTGAGCTCTGTGCTCAGGCGGCCCATATTCCTGTGCATCTGGGCAGTATGGCCTATGCCATGCGTGACATAGTGACTGGTATCGACTGGCAGGACGGGGATATGGTCATGCTCAACGATCCTTATCTGGGGGGCACACACCTGCCCGATGTCACGGTCATCGCACCGGTGTTTATTGAAGGGGTACTCATCGGCTTTCTGGCTAATCGCGCCCACCACGCGGATATCGGCGCTGAAAGCCCCGGCTCTATGCCTGTTTCACGTGATTTGCATGAAGAGGGTCAGGTGATCCCGCCCACTCGAATCGTCAGGCATCACCATATCCAGAGCCATATTTTGCAGGAGCTGATGCTTAGTATGCGAAACCCGGTGGAATCCATGGGCGATTTTAGTGCACAGATTAGCGCTAATCGTCGGGGTCTGTTGCGGCTGCAGGCACTGGTGGCAAAAATGGGGCGGCAAACCTATTTCGAATCTCTGTCGGCGCTGGATGATTATGCTGAGCGTCTGGCCCGGGATACTCTGTCAGCCTTGCCCGAGGGGAAATATTGTTTTGAAGATGTGATGGATGACGATGGTCAGGGCTTGCAGGATATTCCGATCCGAGCTTGCCTGAGTATTGATGCCGAGGGTGTGATGGTGGATTTCGCAGGCACAGCACACCAGGTAGCGGGCAATATCAACTGCCCGTTGTCGGTGGCCGCAGCTGCGGTATTTTATGTGTTCCGTTGTTTAATGCCGGCACAAACTCCGGCTTGCGCCGGTAGTTTTAGACCGATCAGGTTGCGGGCGCCTGAAGCCTGCCTGGTGAATGCCCGTCGACCGGCGGCGGTGGCGGCGGGTAATGTGGAAACCAGTACCCGTATTGTAGATGTGGTGATGGGGGCGCTGGCGAAAGCTGCGCCGGACAGAATCCCTGCGGCCAGTCATGGCAGTATGAATAATCTGGCGATGGGGGCCAGTGCCGGGAAAAACCATGGCGCCTGGGATTATTATGAAACCATTGGCGGTGGTATGGGAGGCAGCCAGTTGAGCGATGGTTTAAGTGGTGTCCAGACGCACATGACCAATACCCTTAATACGCCGATAGAAGTATTGGAAATGCGATATCCGCTGAAGATAAAT
>JBLYYN010000266.1:0-3396 GCA_048550535.1 Gammaproteobacteria bacterium | reverse complement strand
TAATAACATACCAATATCTCAAAACCGACCCTGATACTGAGCAGTCTGTGTATTGGCAAAACCTGTTTTCTGTCGGTGCGTTGGCAGCCGGATTGAGCTGGAGTGTAGCGGCTTCGGCGTTGTTGATTGTTGAGCAGCCATTTTATCAATTGATCCTGGGTATATCTCTGGCGGGTGTCTGTGCCGGTGCGGTGACCAGCCTGTCCGCACGACTGAGCTCAATGTTGTTATTTATCGTGCCGATTCTGTCGGTACTGGCAACTGAATATTTCTTCCTTGGTGGTCAATACATTACCATGGGTTTGCTGGTACTGGCTTTTATTGGTGTGTTAGTGGGTTCTGGCAAGCGCATGCATAAGAATATGTATGAAAATGTCAGCCTGTTATTACATAGCCAGGAACAGGCACGCCTCATTCAGGAGAGTGAACAGCGGTTTCGAGATGTCAGTGAAGCGGCGGGTGAATATATCTGGGAAATGGATGAAAATGCGGTATTTACCTTTGTTACCGATCGTGTCAAGGATGTAAAAGGTTATTCAGCCGAGGAATTGATTGGCCAATCAATGCTGGATTACGTACACAGGATCGATAAAGAAAAAGTCAAACAGGCACTGGCTAAATCGGCAGTCGATACGACTCCGTTCAGCATTGAACTCAGGGATACTACAGAGTCTGGAGAAGATATCTGGGAGCATGTCAATGGTATCCCGATATTTGATGGCGAGGGTAATTTAACGGGGTACCGGGGTGCCGGTCTGAGCATCACTGATCGAAAACGTTATGAGCGTGAAATCCTCGATGCCCAGGTCGAGGCAGAAGCCGCTTCCCGGGCCAAGAGTGAATTCCTGGCTAATATGAGTCACGAAATTCGTACTCCGATGAATGGGGTTCTAGGTATGACGCAACTACTGGCAGAAACTGAATTAAATGATAAACAGGAACATTACGTAAGTGTGCTGAATCAGTCAGGCCGGCTGCTAATGACAGTGCTTAATGATATTCTGGATTATTCTAAAATAGAGGCTGGGAAACTGGTTCTGGAGCAGCAGGCGTTTAGTCCGGAACAGGCCGTCAATGATGTGTATGAGTTATTGAAAAACAATGCCTATGAAAAGGGAATTTTAATGTCGGTGAATTACGACCCGGTCTGTCCTGAGTTCCTTGAGGGAGATGCCATCAGGTTCCGACAGATTCTGCTGAACATGATGAACAATGCCATTAAATTCACTGAGCAGGGTCGCGTAAGCGTCAGTATGGTTTGTGAAAAGCTAAATGATCGATATGTAAGCTTACAGGTCCGCATTGAGGATACTGGAATAGGTATCTCCGAGAAAGAGCAGAAGAATCTGTTTGTCTCGTTTAGTCAGATCGATAACTCAGGAACCCGAAAGTTTGGAGGAACGGGGCTCGGCCTCGCAATTTCCAAACAGCTGGTTGAATTGATGGGTGGCGAGATCGGTGTTGAAAGTGTCCAGGGCAAGGGCTCTGTATTCTGGTTTAATATAGCGCTCAATGTGGCTGATGTCAGTATTGATACCAGCGATATGCCGGAAATTCAGAAACCGGATATTACTCAGGGTATCAAAGCCAATGAAATACCCGATGTATACGAAGTATCATCCAATGAAAACAGTAGCAATCATCTGTCCGGTAAAAAAATTCTGTTAGTGGAAGACAATATTGCAAACCAGCTGGTGGCTACTGGGATGATGAGTGAACTTGGTCTGGATGTTGTGGTCGCCAATAATGGTATTCAGGCATTAGAGCAGATGGGCAAGAAGTATTTTGACATGGTATTTATGGATTGTCAGATGCCTGAAATGGACGGTTACGAAGCGACCCGCATTATCCGTGAGCAGGATGCCTATAAAAATATCCCGATAATCGCGTTAACCGCGAATATCATGGCATCAGATCGTGAAAAATGTATTCAGTGTGGCATGGATGACTTTATGGGTAAGCCTTTCAAGCTATCACAAATGGTTGCTATGTTACATAAATGGTTGCTGGATGAAGAAGAGGCGGAAAAAGAGCTGGAAGAGCTGGATTTAGCAGCACTTAATATAAATCGAACTTCGGGTGGGGACAGCAATATCGATTTTGCTCATCTCTTAAGTATGCAGACTATGATGGGGGCCTACTTTGATCGTTTGATACCTGCGTTTATAGAAGATGCAGATATTTACATGAAAGGTTTTGAGAAAGCTGATATTGAACAAGAAATTACCGAGATAGAGCGTTATGCGCATTCTCTTAAATCAAGTAGTGGTAATCTTGGAGTCTATGGGTTGTCGGTGCTATCTGAACAACTGGAGGGTCTGGCGTCAACGGGCAGGCTTGAACCTGAAAAATACCGTGAACTGGTGGGTCGCTTAAAAACAAGTTATTCACAAGTCAGGCAACAGCTTTTAAACTGGGTGGAGCAGGAAAATAACTAAGTGTCGAGTAACTGTTCAGCTAAGTCTGGATAATGAGCTCAAGACGGCTCAAAAAAAGGTCTTTAGATTTTGCACGCTCTTACTTTCTCCTGGTTTTGCAAGCAGTCAGCAGCCACCTGAATAGAATTTGATGTCTATAACTGGTTACTGCTGTGATCACTGGCATGTGTAAGATACAAAGCCAGACCGATAAGGGCAATGCCTGCTGCAAACATCAATAAGTCCAGGGGTGTCTGAAAGTTCATTTCCAGGGCAAATTCAAAAAACTTCACGATCAGGATCATCAGTATGACCTTGGCCAGTCGAGTTTTCAGATCATCCAGGCTGTTTATGAGCAATACCTTTGATGCGTTTTCCGCACTCTCTGCCTGATCTATTTTGCTGATGAACAGCTCGTATAGTCCCAGGGCAAATATCAATAACACCGTAGCCAGTAAGTAGCCATCAATCAACTCAACCACATGGGTAATGGTTGCACTGCGTAGCAGTACCCGTTCCTCAACCAGCAGGCTTGGATATTCAACCAGATGGCTGATCATGTATACCGCATCCACGGTGGCCATGAAAAACATGGCCACGCTGGACACCAGGCTTATGATGACGGCTGCAATGACTATCAGGCGACTTTGCCAAAGCATATTTTCAAAGTAATATTCAAGCTTTATCATGATATGGTGTGCACGTAAAAATAAAAATGAGGATTCTGGGTGGATATATTAACTGAATTTACCGGTAAGTTGGCATCGCTTTTATGGAATAACGGTATCACCATGCTAATTCTGGTGGGTACCGGTTTATATTTGACCATACGCCTGAGATTTATCCAGTTTTCCGGATTTGTACATGCCATCAGGCTAATTCGAGGGATCTATCATAAACCCGGTGATCCTGGCGAGGTGACTCATTTTCAGGCCTTATCCACCGCCCTTTCAGCTACTGTCGGTACCGGTAATATTGC
>JBLYYN010000265.1:0-8376 GCA_048550535.1 Gammaproteobacteria bacterium | reverse complement strand
CCGTCACTGGCGGAGTACATTCCTATTAAAAACATTTACCCCGCCGGAAGACTCGATCATGATTCCGAAGGCCTGTTGCTGTTAACTGATGATGGAAGTCTGCAACATAAAATCGCCCATCCAAAAAATAAAATGAACAAAACATACTGGGCCCAGGTGGATGGTAAAATCAATGAAGACGCTATTGAACAACTAAGCAACGGGATAAACTTAAAAGATGACCTGACCAAACCCGCCCAGTGTAAGCGAATTGCAGAACCTGAACATCTCTGGCCTCGCGACCCACCCATTCGGGTTCGCAAAAATATCCCTACCAGCTGGATAGAACTCACTATACAGGAAGGCCGCAATCGCCAGATACGACGTATGACTGCTGCAGCAGGCTTTCCTACTCTGCGCTTAATCCGTTACTCGATTGGGCACTGGAATCTTGACAAGCTTCAACCCGGCGATTATAGAATAGCAAACACAACTTAAAACGTTTTGTTTCTGTAAAAACATCTGTATCAGTTGAAATTTAAAACACATTATAAGCAGCGATAGTTCTGCGACGGGTTATTCATCACAAATTAATTACATAAACGTTCTAGCGACACACTCATTATCGACCGCGCTTTTGTGGCGAGTATTCCTGAAAATTGAAACAGCGAAGATATCGCCAATCCTATTGCTGATTCAGGGGAAACCGGGACTTAGCGGTCAAAAGGCATTGAAAATAATCAGCAATATGAACTTGTTCGATAACAGCGATCTGATTCCATGCACAGAAATTTAACCAGCAAGCCCGTTGCAGCCGATGAATTTATTCAATTTATAGAAGCAGAACAGTCGATTTAACTTTTAATATCAAGCAAATTATTTGGCCGCATGATCTTTATCAATCAATACCAGCGACAATTCCTCGATGGCCCGTTCAAAACCTGGCTTTTCCATAAGTACACGATTGCAACAGGCTTCAGCTTCAGTGAAGTTGTGTTCGGCACGAAATATCCTGGCCAGACCAATCAATGCAAAAGAGTCGAAGTCTATATCCAGGCAACGATCGTACAAGGTTTTTGATTTTTCTATATCGCCATTATTGAAATGCGCATCACCCAGCCTGCTGAGTATGTTCTGATTATAGGGCTCATTTTCCAGAATACGGCTCCACAGATCAATCGCACCCTGCAAATTGCCCTGGCCACGTTGACAGTTCCCCAGCCCATACAGTGCATAACTGTTATCCGGCTCAAGCTCGGTCGCTTTCCGGTAATAATACTCAGCACTCTGATATTCACTTTTACGCTGGTAAATATTGCCCACCATAGTCAGTACAGCAACATAGTGCTCATCCAGCTCCAGCAGTCTTTTAAAATACTTCAGCGCTTTCTCATCATCATGAGATTTGTAGTAGAGATTGCCCAGCCCCATCAGCGCGTAACGATCTTCGCCCTGAATGCCCACAGAATCGACATAGAGTTTTTCCGCCAGATCGGATTTACCCATGGATTTATAGGCATCGGCCAGTCGCACCATAACATGCACATCACCACGATTAATTTCCAGATAGCGCTTCCAGAACTCGATACTCATGTCTGGCTGGCGTAAACCACGGTAGGAATCCCCAATGCCACGCAGGGCAAAAACATTGTTTTCATCCTGTTTTAGCAGGCGGGAATAATAACTGATGGCTTTATTGAATTTTTTACTCAAGCGATATAGATCACCCAGCCCAACCAAAATATAGCTGTTGCCAGGCTCCAGCTCCAGGCCTTCCAGGTAGGCCTTTTCTGCATCATTATAGCGGCGCTGTTTGAGTAGCTTTTTCCCCAGTTTGGAAAGCTTTAAAACATCACTGTTCGGTTGCACAATCTCGTTCTCATTTCTAATTAATTATTTGTACATTTAAATCTGAGTATAATATGCAATCAGCTACTATACAGAAGAATCCGACAAGATGCGGTTTTTTTGATATGGATGTCTGATTCGAAAAAATGAAGCGGCGACCCAATGATCGGCCGCCACCTCAAACGTCATCA
The DNA here is from genome assembly GCA_048550535.1 of Gammaproteobacteria bacterium. Classification (GTDB taxonomy): domain Bacteria; phylum Pseudomonadota; class Gammaproteobacteria; order SZUA-229; family SZUA-229; genus CBDULX01. The sequence continues at coordinate 6,358 of JBLYYN010000265.1, read as the reverse complement.
GAGTTGCTTAACACCGTTAATCAATTCGCCTACCGCTTTCTGCCCATCACCGTAGAGCATACGCGTATTGTCGGCATAGAACAGGTGATTTTCAATACCGGAGAAACCCGCGCCACGACCACGCTTGATCACGATACAGTTCTGCGCTTTATCCGCATCCAGGATAGGCATACCATAGATAGGGCTGTCCGGATTGCTACGGGCAACCGGATTCACCACGTCGTTAGCACCAATCACCAGGGCGACATCGGCGGTGGGGAATTCGGGATTGATTTCATCGAGATCCAGAATCTTGTCATATTCAACACCGGCTTCCGCCAGTAATACATTCATATGACCCGGCATACGGCCAGCCACTGGATGTATGGCAAATTTCACAGTAACTCCACGCTCTTCCAGCAACTGGGTCAACTCCTGCAATTTGTGCTGGGCCTGGGCCACAGCCATGCCGTAACCGGGTATGATGATGACTTTCTGGGCATAGGCCATCATGATGGCCGCATCGTAGCCCTGAATTTCTTTCATCGAACCTTCGATGTCTTCATCACCCCCTGCACCGGCACCGGAATCCGCGCCGAAGCTGCTGAACAGAACATTGGAGATCTTGCGATTCATGGCTTTTGCCATCAACTGGGTCAACAATGTACCGGATGAACCGACCACCGTACCCGCAATGATCATCGCCGCATTGTTCAGCACAAAACCTTCGAAAGCCACCGCCAGGCCGGTAAAGGCATTGAACAATGAAATTACCACCGGCATATCGGCACCACCTATGGGCATGGTCACCATGATGCCCAGCACCAGCGCCAGTACGAAGAAGACCAGTACCAGCTGTATTGAAGTTTCATCGCTAAAACCAATCATGGCTCCGGCGAGAATGGTAGCGACAAACAATACAATATTTATGATCTGGTGCATCGGCAGGCGAAGGGTTTTGTTCATCAAGCCCTGTAATTTGGCAAAGGCAATGCCCGAACCAGAGAAGGATATTGCACCAATCAATCCACCCAACACGGCAAGTACCACAACCGTGGTATCCAGCTGGGCATGGCCACCGGCCACTTTTACCAGCTCAACAGCCGCGATGGCTGCTGCTGCGCCACCACCCATACCGTTGTAGATGGCGATCATCTGAGGCATGTCGGTCATTTCAACGCGCTTAGCTGTTACATAGGCAATCACCGAACCCACGGCAATAGCCACAATAATCAGCAGCACATTATTATGTTCCGCATCTATCATTACCCCCGGCTCAAGGAAGGCCACCAGCGAAGCGACTGCCATGGCAACACCGGCCCAGACAATACCGCCACGGGCAGTGACCGGGGAACTCATCTGTTTTAGGCCCAGGATCAGGACCACTGCAGCAATAAAATAAATAATCTCAACAAAGGTAGACATTATTTAGCGGCTCCTTTGTTAGTCGATTTAAACATTTCCAGCATACGCACTGTGGCCACATAACCACCTACTGCATTACCGGCAGCCAATGCAACCGCGATAAAACCAATAACAACCTCCAGAGTCGTGCTGGCATGACCCATAACAACAATGGCACCCACCAGAACAATACCGTGGACAAAGTTAGAACCGGACATGAGAGGAGTATGCAGGATCACTGGCACCCGGCTAATAACCTCATAACCGGTAAATGCCGATAGCATAAAAATATAAAGAGCTGTGAAACCTTCAATCATTTGGTTATCTCCTCACGTCGAATACGATTACTTTTAACAACACCCTCACAGAGCAATACGGTCTTGGCAAGTACTTCATCATTCCAGTCCAGCTCCAGCTCACCTTCTTCCGTAATAAAAGGAGAAATCAGATTAAACAGGTTTTTGGCATACATTTCACTGGCATGTACCGGCGTCTGACTGGCTACATTCAATGGCCCGTGAATGGTAATGCGACTTTCAAAGTCCACAGTATGCCCTGGCTCAGTCAGCTCACAGTTGCCGCCACCTTCTGATGCCAGATCTACAATCACCGCGCCAATCTTCATATTGGAAACCATTTCTTTGGAAATAATTTTGGGTGAAGGCTTACCGGGAATCGCGGCTGTGGTGATAACCACATCGGATTTTGCAACGTGCTGGGCCAGTACATCCTGTTGCTGCTGTCTTTCTTCCTGGGTCAGCTCACGAGCATAACCACCTTCACCATCGGCACTGACACCGGTATCGACAAATTTAGCACCCAGAGACTCACACTGCTCTTGGGTTGCACTACGAACATCATAGGCTTCAACCACTGCGCCCAGACGCTTGGCCGTGGCAATCGCCTGCAACCCTGCCACACCAGCACCGATAACCAGTACCTTGGCGGGACGAATGGTACCTGCAGCCGTGGTCAGCATGGGGAAGAACACACTGGCCAGATCAGCCCCCATCAACACACCCTTGTATCCGGCAATCGCGGCCTGGGAAGACAGGGCATCCATCGACTGGGCACGAGTAATACGGGGAACCAGCTCCATGGCAAGACTCACCAGCTCCTTATCACACATTTTTTTGGTAATTTCTTTATTTTTATGAGGCTGCATAAAACCAATGATGGTGGCACCATCTTTGATCATATCCAGCTCTTCCATAGTAGGCGGCTGTACTTTAAAAATAAGATCTGCGTCTTTGTACAGTTCCTGCGGGGTGTCTATAATTTTTACCCCTTCAAATGCAGAATCCGGGAAATGGGCTGACAATGCCGCGCCTCTTTCCATACAGACTTCCACACCCATATCGATCAGGCGTTTGGCTACACCCGGTTCCAGCGCAATGCGACGTTCCCCGGGGACAATTTCATTCGGTACCGCCAGTCTTATTGGCATTATTCTAACTCCTGCTAGTGTGCAGCTAACTATTCCACTGTTATGACAATGGATTAAAATTCGGCAATTATCGGCCCAATAATTAAGAAATAATCTGCGTATACTGCATAATGAAATAAATTAGTGATTGTTATTCTTGTTGTGAAAACTTCAAACTACAATCAAATAATGTTTCTGTTTCATTCAAAAAGACTGCCGAAATGGCTTGTCTTTTTAGGCAGACTGTACGCTACCACCAAAATTGGTGTAAATTAAGGAGCCTCTGATTAAATCTGGTTGAATTCAGGTTGTGATAAAACAATCACGACTTGATCAGAGGTTCCTTAGCCGACGAATTATACCCATATTCTATTAACAGCTACACCCTTTAAGACTAATTTCGAATGTCAAAACGTGAATATAAGCAAAAGTATCTACATGGCCCCCAGGAAAAAATTGGGATTTTGCTGGTTAATCTGGGATCACCCACTGCACCCACCCCCAAAGCCGTCAGAAAATATCTGGCAGAATTCCTGTGGGATCCAAGGGTTATCGAAATACCCCGATTGTTATGGTGGCTTATTTTACACGGCATCATTCTGAGATTTCGGCCTTCCCTGTCCGCCAAAAAGTATAAAAAAATCTGGACACCTCAGGGCTCACCACTGGTAGTTACTTCAACCAAACAGGCACAACTGGTTGGCAAGCAATTAAATAAACAAATTCGTGGCTCCGTGATTGTGGATACCGCCATGCGCTATGGTAAACCATCCATTGCTGAAGGCCTGCAGGGATTACGCAAGGCCGGCGCCCGACGCCTGCTCATCGTACCCATGTACCCCCAGTATTCCGCTACCACCACCGCTTCGGTGTTTGATGCGGTTACCGAAGAATTACGCCACTGGCGCTGGTTGCCTGATATGCGTTTCATAAACAGCTATCACGATCATCCGAAGTACATAGAAGCACTGGCCAATAGCATTTCTCGCAGCTGGCAACAACGCGGTAACAAGCCAGAATTACTGGTATTTTCTTTTCACGGCATACCCAGACGCTATATCGAGAATGGCGACCCCTATTTCTGCCACTGCCAGAAAACAGCCCGACTGGTTGTAGAAAAACTGCAGCTGGCCGATACAGACTGGACACTGGTGTTCCAGTCCCGAGTCGGTAGAGAAGAATGGCTGCGCCCCTATTGTGATGAAACCATGGAACAGCTTGCTACAGAAGGTACCAAATCCATTGATGTGATTTGCCCCGGTTTTTCTTCTGACTGCCTGGAGACCCTGGAGGAGATCAATATGGAAAACCGTGAGATCTTTTTGAGCAATGGCGGTGAAAAATTCAATTATATACCCGCCCTCAATGATCACCCAGAACATATCAACACCCTGTGTGAACTGGTGGTACAACACAGTTTCGGCTGGCCTGAAACCATGCCGGGCTGGGATGCGGGACAACGGGCCGTAGACGCCAACAAAAGCCGTGAGCGCGCTATCAATATGGGCGCCAAAGGATAGCCCCCCTAAGCAAGGCTATGAAATTTATGGGTTTTAAGTTTGATCATCAACATTGTAAGATGTTAAAGGCATATAGATTCCTGTCGGATAATCATAACCCAGGGCACGAACCAGCCTTCAAACACATTTAGGTGCGCCTTGCATGACTCGCCGACCAATCATTGCCGTCAGTAGCTGCCTCCTGGGGCAACAGGTGCGTTACGATGCCGAAATAAAACATTTCCCGTCACTGCTGACCTTCATTAATCTTTATTTCGAACCGATCACAGTTTGTCCGGAAGTGGAAATCGGGCTTTCGGTGCCACGGCCACCGGTGCAGTTGATGAACGACCCGGATCAACCCCAGATGGTCGGCCGCGATGACCCAGGCATCGATATCACTGCGCCAATGCAACAGTTTTGTGAACAACGCCCGCTGTCATTGCAAAATATTTGCGGCTACATTTTTAAAAGCCGCTCCCCCAGCTGTGGCATTCATGATGTTCCTGTGTTCGACAGGGACAATCATATAATTCAGTACGGCAGCGGTTTATTCGCACGGGCTATTCACCAGCACTTGCCGAATATACCCATGGTGGATGAAACCGAACTGGTCACTGAGCGTCAACAACAGCAATTTCTGCAACAGGTGCTCAACATTTTTAAATAAATCAATAAGCCGCCCATTAATTACCACTTTCTGTTGTGACACCCACCTCGATTGTCTATATTGATCTTATTCATTTAGGCCATCACCGCTTAAATTCCATATTTTTTAGAGGGTTATATTAAGTGACCGACACAAAATTCACCCAACGTCGTTACCAGGACCTGGATCGTAACGTCACTGACCAGGCCTGCAAACCTGAAAAGTGGAACCAAACCCCAATTAAGAATGGCGAATCCTATTCTTGCCCGACTTATGTTCACCGCACACCGCCGTGCCAGGGCAGTTGCCCATCCGGTCACGACATCCGTGGCTGGTTATCCATAGTTCGAGGTATCGATACCCCTCCCGAAGGAATCAGCTGGCAGGAATATGCCTTCCAGCGCATGGTGGCATCCAATCCGTTTCCTGCGGTAATGGGACGCGTATGTCCCGCTCCCTGCCAGGACGGCTGTAACCGTAACGATCTGGAAACCTATGTGGGTATCAATTCGATCGAGCAGTACATCGGTGACTGGGCCATAGACAACAATATCAGCCTGCCAGCAGCAGGTGCCGATACGGGTAAAAACATCGCCGTGGTCGGTAGTGGAGCAGCGGGACTGGCTGCCGCCTATTTCCTGCGCCTGCTGGGTCATGGTGTAACCCTGTTTGAAGAATATGAAAAACTGGGTGGCATGATGGTATATGGCATACCCGGTTACCGTACCCCGCGTAAAGTGCTAGACAAGGAAATTCAGCGTATTCTGGATATGGGTGTGGAAGTCAAAACCTCCACCCGAGTTGGTCGCGATATATCCATGAAGGAACTGGAACAGCAATTCGATGCCACGCTATGGGGCCTTGGCACACCCGATGGCCGAGGCGTCCCAGTACCCGGTGCGGAACATGCTCCCAATTGCACCGACGCCATGTCATTTCTGCGTGCCTACAATAACGGCAAACTGCAATACCTGTCAGGCCGAATTCTGGTCATCGGTGCCGGTGACTCTGCCATGGACGTAGTTGCTGTGGCCAAACGCATTGGCCATATCGACCAGGTACCTGAGGATCAGTTACCGGAAAATGTCATTCTGGGCAAAACCAGCCATGATCCGGCCATGGCCGCTCAACGCAAAACCTCCGATGCCTGGATCGTTTATCGCCGCCCCATTTCCCAGGCCCCCTGTACGCCCCATGAATTAAAAGCCGTGATTGAAGAAGGTGTCGAAATTCACGACGGCCTGTCTCCTATGGAAGTGATGCTGGATGACACAGGTCGCGCCCGCGCCCTGAAAGTAGCACCGGTGGAGATGGACAATGGCAACATGATCGTCAAGGAAGATAAAGCCTACGAAATCGAGTGCACCATGATTGTGGGTGCCACCGGACAAACCTGTGACT
>JBLYYN010000264.1:0-3079 GCA_048550535.1 Gammaproteobacteria bacterium | reverse complement strand
TGCCCTGTTCCAGGTGCTGAATTTTTCCGTGGTGGCCGGCGGTCTGTTTTTGATCACTGGATTCCTCCACCACCGCACCGGTTCCTGTGACAGCTTGAGTCTGGGTGGTGTGGCCCAGTCTATGCCATTACTCGCCGCCTTCTTCTTTTTGTTTGCACTGGCCAGCATGGGCGTGCCAGGCACTAATGGTTTTATTGCGGAGCATCTGATCCTGCTCAGCTCACTGAAGACCCACACCGGCGCCGGTCTGGCTGCATTGGCGGGCATGGTCATGAGTGCTGCGTATTTTCTCAGCATCTACCGTGTCGCCTTCCTGGGCAATAGCCAGCGAAGTATCGTCACCGAAGCACTGGATTTACGGCCCAGGGAGCTCACCCTGGTACTGGTGTTTACAGCCTTGATCTTCTATACCGGTCTCAATCCGAGCAGTGTGCTGGATATAACCCGGGTAGCCAGTGAGCAATGGCTGAGTCACATTCATCACTAGGGAACGCTTAGCTTTACAGTTCGCGACTGACTGCGCTACTCTAGATTGATGCGACAGTCACCCAGAGGACCGACTAATGGCGGCCCAGTATGGCGTTGATTACCAACAGCAACAACAGCTGATCAATAGTCTGACCAGTGCCGGTTGTTATGACCACAAAACAGAGACCATTTCGGTCATAGAAACTCATATTTCCTGGGTCATTCTTACCGGTCCCTACGCCTACAAAATTAAAAAGTCTCTCGATCTGGGCTTTCTCAATTACAGCAAGCTGTCACTCAGGCATGAATATTGCGAACAGGAACTGCGTATCAATCGCCGCACCGCACCCGAAATCTACCTGGACTGTGTTGCCATTTCAGGACCGGCTGAAAGCCCTCGGCTAAATGGCCAACAAAACATCATCGAGTACGCAGTGAAAATGCATCAATTTTCACAGCAGGCTTTACTCAGCCACCTGGCACAAGAAGGACAATTAACAACGACTATCATTGACCAACTGTCATCTCAGCTGGCTGAATTTCATCAATCCATCGACCGTCTCCAGCAGGACAGCTCTCTAGGCACCACTTTGGCCATCTGGCAGCCCATAAAAGAAAATTTTGAACAAATTAGCGAACGTATCAACGATGCAACAAGCCTGGTTAAATTAAAGCCACTGATGAATTGGGCTGAGCAACGTTATCAACAACTTATACCTCTGCTGCAAAAACGTAAACTTCAGGGTTTTATTCGGGAATGCCATGGCGATCTCCACCTGGGTAATATTGCCTATATAAAGCAGCAAGTTGTAATGTTCGATGCTATTGAGTTCAACCCCGGCCTGAGCTGGACCGATGTTATCAGTGAGCTGGCCTTTCTCTGCATGGACCTGGAGGCCCGGGACTTTAAGTCATACAGCTATCGACTACTCAACAGCTATTTACACTATACGGGTGATTATTCCGGCCTGGAGCTGCTCCGCTTCTACCAGTTGTATCGAGCCATGGTACGCGCCAAAGTTACGGCCATCAGCTTGAGCCAGAGGGTAAACGGGGATACTCAGCTGTATGCCAGGTTCAGGCGCTATCTGGACCTGGCCGAGTCCTATACTCAGCCTGGCAAGGCGTATCTCATCATTAGCCACGGCCTTTCTGGCTCGGGCAAAAGCTATTACAGTCAACAGCTGGCACAGGATTTTCAATGCATACACCTGAGCTCGGACATCGAACGCAAGCGCCTGTTTGGCTTATCCCCGCTGGCCAACAGCAAACAGTCCAGCCTTAGCAATATTTATAATCAGACAGCCAATGACAACACCTACCAGCGCCTGCAGGAATTAGCCGGTGAATTACTGGACTATGGATTCTCGGTGATTGTGGATGCCACTTTCCTGCGTCAGTTCCGCCGGGCATCATTCCAGGCACTGGCACAAGCCCACAATGTAGCTTTCATCATCATGGATTTACAGGCTGATGTTGATACCCTGAAACAACAAATACGGTTACGCCAACAGCAGGCGAATAGCCCATCGGAAGCGGATATTTCAATTATGGAGCAACAGCTCATCAACCAGGAACCTCTCTCCGTGGCAGAAAAAAGCCATGCCTGGCCCCTGATAAGCAGAGATGAAGACAGCTGGAAGCAATTCAGAAGTCAACTGTCAAAGCGTTTCCACCCTATGCTAAATGGGGCTGACGAATCATTTCCTGTATAACACTCGCCAGCAAGACTAAAAATCGATAAAATAACCGTCTTGTTGGGCTTTTCGGTACTTTTACCGGACACTTAGGGGGCTCTGATCAAGCATATGATGGCTACAGGTCACGTAGAAGCCATCATATGCTTGATCAGAGCCCTCCTGGATTCTAAAGAAATAGTCTGGCTGAATCACTGCTCACACTGTTTCATATAAATTTCATATAAAGGTTAAGGAGACATTCATGTCCCAGAAGCATCCCATCGTAGCTGTCACCGGTTCATCAGGTGCAGGTACCTCTACTGTTAAGCGCGCCTTCGAACACATTTTCCTGCGCGAAAACATTACCCCTGTGGTGATCGAAGGTGACAGCTTTCACCGGCATGACCGTGCAGAAATGAAAGCATTCATGGCCGACCATGAAGCTACTGGCAATCGTTACTTCAGCCACTTTGGCGAAGAAGCTAACCGGTTCGACAAACTGGAAGATCTGTTTTCTAACTATGGCAATGATGGTACGGGCCAGAAACGTTATTATTTACACAGTGACCCAGAAGCCGCCGAACATAATGCACGCCTGGGCATTGACAAGAAAGCCGGTGAATTCACCCCCTGGGAAGACATTGAGACCGGCAGTGACCTGATGTTTTATGAAGGCCTGCACGGTCTGGTGAAAACTGAAAAATCAAATGTTGCCCAGCACGTTGACCTGGGCATAGGCGTGGTGCCTATCGTTAACCTGGAATGGATCCAGAAAATTCATCGTGACAACGCCGAACGCGGTTATTCCGCTGAAGTGATAGTAGACACCATCCTGCGACGCATGCCGGACTATGTACACTACCTGACTCCTCAGTTCTCAGAAACCGATATCAACTTCCAGCGTGTATCCACAGTGGATACCTCCAATCCAT
>JBLYYN010000263.1:0-9172 GCA_048550535.1 Gammaproteobacteria bacterium | reverse complement strand
TGGGTTTGGGTTTGGGTTTGGGTTTGGGTTTGGGTTTGGGTTTGGGTTTGGGTTTGGGTTTGGGTTTGGGTTTGGGTTTGGGTTTGGGTTTGGGTTTAGGTTTGGGTTTTCGCTTTTTAAATTTCCCATTGATCAAGCCGAGGAGTAAATAATAAATGTGCATGCTTTCTGCGAGCATGTCTGACGAGCGTTGTTTGCGAGGAGTTGCGCAGCAGGCATATTTATTATGCAGCGACGAGGGAACCCTTCATGCCATTTATGAAGGGCTTGTGAGTTGGGACGGCATTTTGTTGGTTACTTATTTTTTGCCGCAGAAAAATAAGTAACTCGCCAGCGAGGCGAAACCAATGCTATGACTTAGCATAGCCAATAAAAAACAGTACATACTAAAAGAACAACACCACTAAGATCTCTCGGCAATTGCTCCTGCATTGCTCTAATTACCTACGTCCATGTAGGCATCTCTTTGTTCGAGATAACATAAATGACAAACTAAAAACACCAACACAAAACAAACTCAGCCTACCTCCCATACCTGCTTCCGACACAAACCCTTCATATCACAATAAGCACAGGTTTTTTCATCGCCCCAGGCCGGCAAAGCACTGCCCTGTTGCAACTGCCGATTAATCTCAATTAAACGTTGCGTACTCAAGTCACTAAGCTCGTGCAGTTGTTCATCTTCCAGTTTAGCCGCCACTTTCACCACCCCGTTATCCAGTGACAAATAGGCAATTTTATTCACCTGCTCCATCAGTGCCGCGTAACTTAACAACTGCACGTCTTCACCCTGCTCTATGTCTTTTTGGCTGGCTGTTTTTCCGGTTTTGTAATCGATTAGCACATAGCCATCGTTGTTTTTATCGATGCGATCCAACCGACCATTGAGTTCTAATCCATTATCCAGTGACTGGGTTTTACGTTGCTCCAGTTGATAGATGTCGGCCAGCTGTTGTTGTTTGATTTGCCAGTTTATATATTCGGGGATGGTTTTTAGCCAACGCTGTAACCAGCCTCGGTGCTGAACCGTGTCTTCCAGATCCTGCTGAAAGATAATACGTGACAGGTTTTCCATGTGGCTGATGGCCTGTTCCCGGTGCTCTTCATTGATCGGTTTAATATAGGGCTTAGGCATTTTATCCACCTGCTGGTGAAAGGCCTGTAATATTAAATGCACTTTCTCACCGTAGTCCGCTTTTTGCAGTTCTTCGGAAATTTCTTCCCGGGCTTTCAAGCTCAGGCCATCGGTGGCGAAAAATTTGTAAGGGCAGTCGATGAGTCGCTGGTGCCGACTGGCGGAATATTGATTTGGCAAACGTTCTGGCTTAATCACCGGCAAGGGTTGTATCTGTTCAGTAGCGGGTATCTGGGTATCGCACTCGGTGAGGGTGAGGCTTTCGGCCAGCAGTTGAGCGAGTTGCCGATCCTGCAAACTAACATTCAGGGCCAGCTCGGCAAAGTCCTGCAAGCTGCTTACCCAGGGTGAAGGTTGCAGCCATTCTCCATCTCGTTCCGCCTTATAGCTCACCAGTACCCGCGGCGCGGATTCCAGCAGACATTTAAACTGGTAGAAACCATAAGCCTGGTCTTCGCGCCAGGATTTAAGGCCTAATGACTGACGCACGGCCTGGTTAAAGAACGGCGATTGCTTGGGAGATCCGGGCAGGCTGTCCTTATTAGCGGCAGCGATGATCAGAGCATCGAACTGGCAGTACTGGGCCTGTTTTATATTCATCAACTGCACCGGCGAGCCCAGGTCCTGTGGAGTGAATTGTTCCTGTTCCAGGCTGTTGCCCAGCCAGGTTCGAAAATCATCCCAGTCCATGCTGGGACTGGCATGGTCCAGCCCCATCTTCATGTTATTCAGCACCTTAAGTATACCCATACCAGCCATATCCACTGCTAAATTTTGCTGGATGTTGAGTATTGTAAGGCTCTCCATTAAACAGTTTAAATAATCAGCGGGGGCACAGGCGGTATTCTGCTGGTAGAGTTTCAACAGCGCTTGTGCACTATGGGCCAGTAATTCCAGCATGGCCTGCAGAGATTGGTAAGTCGCCTCGGGCCAATGGGCCTGCATGCGTTTTGCTCGATCATGCAGAGCTCGAATATAGCGCTGGATATCGCCGGCAATATTCTCACGCAATATCACATCCTGCTCCAGTCTATATACCTGGGCCAGGTGTTGATCCCGGCTTTCAGGCTGGCTGAAAAAGGGTGATTTAAGCAAATCCAGCAAGGGCTGATAAGCGAAGTCCTGCTCGATACATTCCAGCCAGCGCTCCACTACTGTCGCTGAACTGGTGGTAGCCAGCGACCAGCCCGCTGTGTCCTGAATGCGAATCCCGGAACGCTCCAGCAGGGCCCTGACCCGACGCGCTAGCTTTCGGTCTTCGGTGACTATGCCAATGTTCTGCACACCGTCCAGTAACCAGATACGAATTTGCAGCTCAATGGACAGAGCTTCCTGCTCGGCGCTGCTGGCGGCGAACAGGCGGGGCTGCAATGAATCAATATTCGATGACTCATAGGCCTTAGCTCTCTGTAACAAACCTTGCTCCAGCTCAAAAGCCGCAGCGATAAAATGACTATGGGGAACTTGCTGACGGATAATATGCGCTTTATCCAGAGCATATTGCGGAGGCTGGCTCTGCACAATAGCCTGCACCTTACAACGACTGGACAAAGTCTCGAGCCACTGGCTTTCTGCCGCCGACAACTGCTCCGGACCCAGTACAAAAAAATGCGCTTCTGGGTGAATGCTTGCCACACCCCGTGCCAGACGTAACAGATAAGCCTGGCTTTCATCCAGTAAATCCATAGCCAGGGTTTGCTGTTGCCAGGCCTGCCACAGGGTATGCACCATGCGGGCTTCGTGATTGAGTTGCTGTAACTCCTGGCTAGAATGGCCATAAGCTTGCTGTAGCCGCTGGCGCCAGGCCTGTTCACTGTCATCAATCTGGCTGCTGTTGGCCTGATTGAGTTCATCGAACAGGCTAAGCAGACTGTCACAAACCTGCCAGGCATTTTCCTCTCGAAATAGATCAGGGTGCTGATTCAACGCATCCAGCAATAATAACTGGCGAGCCGGCTGATTTATGATCTGGCTGGAGGCACTGGGTAAAGCAATGTGTTGCGTCAGCCATTGCTGCATGCTGCCGATGTAAGGACCGATCAGTGCACAACCCGCCTGCCGGCTAAGTTGCAATCGAAGCTGGTGAGCGGCCAGGGTATTGGGAATAAATATATGCACCCGACTTAAATCAGGCAGTAGGGCTGTGCATTGTGACAGAATATAGTCGGCTAGCTGCTGCTGGAAACTACTGGTGTCCGGTTGCTTAAGCGATTTTTCCACGTCTGCCTGAATCTTGTTGATTGAACTGCCCCATAGCATAACTGTACTTCGATCTAATTTCACAGGATAATACGCGCAATATTTTTAATGGATATAAGACTATGAAATCGATTCGCAAAGTGGTATTCCCCGTCGCCGGCCTGGGTACTCGGTTCCTCCCCGCCACCAAAGCCAATCCCAAAGAAATGTTGCCGATTGTGGACAAACCGCTGATCCAGTATGCCGCCGAGGAAGCGATTGCTGCCGGTATCGACACTCTGATATTCATCATTGGCCGTAACAAACGCGCCATCGCCGATCATTTCGATAAGGCCTATGAACTGGAAATAGAACTGGAAAGTAAAAACAAGCATAAACTGCTGAAAATTGCTCGCGATGTAGTCCCCCCTCATGTCAATTGCATTTTTATTCGCCAGGCCGAAGCCCTGGGCCTGGGCCATGCGGTCCTCTGCGCCGAACCGGCGGTGGGTAACGAGCCGTTTGCCGTTATCCTCGCCGACGACCTGATAAAAAGCGAAGGCCTCAACTGCATGGAACAGATGATCGGTGTTTATAATGAGTACCAGGGATCGGTGATCGGCACCGAGACCATCGATATAAAAGACAGCTCCAAATACGGAATGGTGGCCGGACCGGAAATTAAACCAGGTATCTGCCAGCTGGAGCAGATCGTGGAGAAACCGGCGCCTGAAGACTCACCTTCTGATCAGGGTGTGGTGGGACGCTATCTGTTAACTCCGGAAATATTTGAAAAGCTGCGCACCACAGGCCAGGGTGCAGGTGGTGAAATCCAGCTCACCGATGCCATTGCCGATTTGATCAAGGATGAAAAAGTGTACGCCTATTCATTCGAAGGTCGTCGCTACGATTGCGGCAGCAAACTGGGCTACCTGGAAGCCACCGTTGACTATGCACTGTGCCATGAAGAGCTGAAAGACGATTTCTGCGCTTACCTGAAGTCCATCGAACTGTGCAAGTAAGAAGTCGAAGGTAATCGTATTACAGGGCTGCCTATTCCGCTATTTTCACTGCCATCACATCACAGGGCATTTCATGTAACACACCATTGGCGGTAGAACCCAGTAACAGACGAATACCGTGGCGGCCGTGGGCACCCATAATAATCAGATCACAACCGTGCTCACGGGCATACTCACAAATCTCATACTTGGCGGCCCCCACCACCACCACCACCGGCGTCACGCCCTGCAGCTGGCTTTTATCACTGAGTTTCTGCAGGCCATCTAACGCCTGTTTCACCAGGGCTTCTTCATCCACCGCCCAGCTGGAAGTCATCACCGGTTCATAAGCTATATCCATAGGTGGTAAATACTCCACCACATGCAATAAAGTAAACTGGGTATGGTTACGCTGCGCCACATCCACAGCTCGTTTGATCACTGTGTTGGCAGCATCGGAGAAATCAACCGCGACCAGGATGTTTTTGTAGTCAGTCATGGTGTGTTCCTTTTTTGGCCCTTTTGATAAGTCTGCCTGGGAAGACAGGTTCTTATGTTTAGTATAGCTGTTTCGGTTATGAGATGTCATTGGTGATATTTTGATTTGTTTGTTCTTTTTAGGTATTGGGTTGATCAAGGATATTGATGATGTTTTAATGATTTTGGCCCGCAGGGTGGAGGGCAGGACGCCCGGAATACAGCTCCTTATAAATCACTCCTTCCTCATCTGACTCCAAAGGGGATAGTCAAAAGCACGAGGTTTTGGATTTTCTCTTTTTAAATCCCCTTTTCTATTTGCTGTGCATTGTGTAACTGTAGAGTAAATCCGCCAGGGATGGTGGATTTAGTTTTGTTGAGCAAGGATGCGAATCAAAACGACCCGATAGCGAAACTACTGCACATAATGCTAGCAGGATTTAATTGAGCAATAAGTTGACAATGCACAGGTACCCGAAGGGCAAATAGTATTGGGGCGGCACTTTTTGGTTACTTTTTCTTGCTGAAGAGAAAAAGTAACTCGCCAGCAAGGCGAAACCAATGCTAAAAATCACCACCAAAAATAAAAATAGTTTCAATCAAAAACAACAAACACAAAAAAGCCCGGTAAGGCAAAACCAGACCGGGCATATAAATACAAACTAAAAACTATCTATTCAACCGCAAATACTTCCCCACCCACGGTACTGAAAACAACCTTACCATCGGCAATCACCGGTGAAGAATATATCTTGTCATCCACCTTGTATTTCCAGCGTAAGTTACCCTTCTCCAGACCTAGTACATACAATGTGCCATCGGTACTGGCAATGTAAATACTTTCACCATCAATGGTGGGTGATGAATAAATAGCACCGCCGGTTTTATATTCCCAGCGTCGATTACCGGTCTTACGATCATAGGCATAGATGTAGCTATCGGCACTACCCAGGAATACGCCTTCTTCAAACACCGCCACCGATGAAAATACTTTACCAGCAGTTTTCTTGCGCCACAATTGCTGGCCGGTTTTCATATCCACTGCATAGACGTATTTGCTGTCACTACCGAAGTAAACATGCATTCCATTGATGGTCGGTGATGAATAAATACGACTACGGGTAGGAAATTTCCACTGTTCCTGGCCTGAGACTTTATTAATGGCACGCAAATAACCGTCCAGTGTACCAATATAAACCGTATCTTCGAACACGGCTGGTGAAGTGTAAACACCGGCTTTGGCATCAAAATGCCACTTTTCAAAGCCAGTATCTATATCCACCGCGTAGAGCTTATTATCTTCACTGCCGAAATAGACAATGCCATCTTCAATGGTGGGTGAAGAATATACATTACCACCGGTTCGAAATTTCCATTTCAATGTTTGTTCATCGGTATCTATGGCATACAGGTAACCGTCCCAGCTACCCGCTAAAACCGTATCACCCTTTACCGCCACTGCGGATTCGATATTCCCGCCGGTTTTAAATTTCCATTTCATCCGACCATCTTTGAGGTCCAGTGCATATAGATAGCCATCTTTGCAGCCCACATATACGGTGTCGCCTTCGACTATGGGTGAGGAATACACTTTATCAGGTGCGGAAAACTTCCAGGCCAGTCGGTTCAGTTGTTCGGGTCCCGATGATTCAGCCATAGCCGTGTGCATCGGATTACCTCGAAACATGGCAGTTCCACCACAGGCGGTTAATGAAGACATTGCGATCAAGATAATTGAGATTATCAAGCCCCTGTTCATGAACTCTCTCCAGATTGTTTTATTTTGTTGTACGAACCCTATCCAAAAACACGGTAGGAATCAATGTATTAGCCTGTTTATGTGACAGATCAGACTATTCTGCTGCTGCTCATATGACATAATAGCTCATAGCTAATAGTTTGGGCATGTTCAGCCACTTCATCCACCGCCACTTCACGACCCCAGAGCACCACCGAGTCACCGGGTTTCACCTGATCAATATTGCGCAGATCAATACTGATCATATCCATCGATACCCGTCCTATGACCTGTGTTTTGCAACCATTTATCCATACCGGCGTGCCCGTGCCGGCATGCCGGGGATAGCCATCACCATAGCCAATCCCTACCACCCCTACCGGCATATCCTGCGGGCATTGCCAGAGACTGCCATAGCCAATGCTATCACCCTGCTTTAGCTGATTAATCGCCAGCAGGGGGGCTTCCAATAGCATCACCGGTTTCAGCCCCAGTTGCTGGGCCGTTTTATCGACGAAAGGTGATGAGCCATAAAGCATAATACCCGGCCTGACCCAGTCACCCTGAGCCTCGGGAAATGCCATTAGCCCAGCTGAGTTGGCCATACTGGTTTCAGTCACTCCCAGTGACTGAACCAGAGACTTGAACCGATCGATCTGCTGTTGATTCGAATCATGCTCAGGTTGATCCGCATTGGCAAAATGACTGAACAGTCCGATATTAGACAACTGGATATTCTGTTGCAGAAAACCCCAGTGCTGCCGAATATCATCGATGGACAGGCCCAGTCGTCCCATGCCACTGTTTAGTTTAAGCCAGATGGATAAAGGGCTTTTCAACTGAGATAGCAGTTCGACCTGCCAGCTCTGGTGAATCACCGGTCGCAGATTCAGCAGGGACATCTGCTGTAATTGCTGGGCATCCTGGAACCCCTGGAATATGCTAATGGATTCTTCTATTCCGGCTTCACGCAAGGCTTTGGCTTCAGTCAGACAGGCCACGGCAAAACCATCAACTGCCAGCTTTGACAAAGTTTTAGCCACCTGCACCATGCCATGACCGTAGGCATCAGCCTTGATCACCGCCATCACTTTCGAGTCTGGTGCAAATTGCTTTACCCGCTGGTAGTTGTGGCTGAGTGCCTCAAGATCAATAATCGCCCGCGCGTTGCGCCGCATTGCTTATTCCCTGGTTGCAGGTTGTTATTTTATCCAGGGAGTCTCTGATTGTTTCATGATATGTCATACCGTTGGTTGAAATAACAACACATTAGAGTACCCCTGGTTCACTGGAGATAGCTTATAGCATCAGCCATGTTTAACGACTATAGCAAAACCTGAAACTGACACCAGTGATCGTTTACTCATAGCCCTCAGAGGAATAAACATCAGGTATGAAATTTTCAAACTTGGTGTATTTGCCCAGGAAGGTCAGACGAGTAGTGCCAATAGGACCATTACGCTGTTTACCAATGATGATTTCGGCAGTGCCCTTGTCAGGACTGTCCTGGTTGTAAACTTCATCTCTGTAGATAAACACGATCAGGTCGGCATCCTGCTCGATGGCTCCAGACTCACGCAAGTCCGACATCACCGGTCGTTTGTTGGGCCGTTGTTCCAGACTACGGTTAAGCTGGGATAAAGCAATGACCGGCACTTCCAGTTCCTTGGCCAGGGCTTTCAGGCTGCGGGAAATTTCAGAAATTTCCGTAGCGCGGTTTTCCGAAGAGCCGGACACCTGCATCAGCTGTAAATAATCGATCACGATCATGCCCAGGCCGTGTTCGCGCTTCAGGCGTCGTGCACGGGCTCTAAGGTCGGTGGGAGATAAAGCCGGCGAATCGTCGACGTAGATCTTGGCCTCCGACAGAATAGATACCGCAGAAGTAATACGTGGCCAGTCGTCATCGGTCAGCTGACCGGTGCGCAGGTGATGCTGATCGATACGGCCTAAGGAGGAAATCATACGCATGGCCAGTGACTCTGAGGGCATTTCCATACTGAACACCGCCACCGGGGTTTTCTGGCCAATGGCCGCATTCTCCGCCATGTTCATGGCAAAGGTGGTTTTACCCATGGAGGGGCGGCCAGCCACTATCACCAGATCGCCGGCCTGTAAACCGGTGGTCATATCGTCGAATTCGTTGAAGCCGGTGGCTACCCCGGTGATATGACCTTCCTGTTCGAACAGGTAGTCGATCTGCTCCACGGTTTTGGTCAACAGTTGCTTCATGCCGACAAAGCCCTTGCCGGCACGACTGCCCTGCTCCGCAATCTTGTAAACATTGCGTTCCGCCAGATCCAGCAATTCCTTACTGTGGCGACCTTCCGGATTATAGGCACTACCAGCAATGTCGGTGCCGATTTCGATTAGCTGGCGCAGTACCGAACGCTCACGGACAATATCGGCATAAGCCTTGATATTAGCGGCACTGGGCGTCTCCTTGGCCAGACGCCCCAGGTAGGCCAGGCCTCCCGCCGCTTCCAGTTCGTGAGTTTTCTCCAGCTCTTCAGACAGGGTCACCACATCGAAGGGACTTTCCGCCATTTCCAGATTGGCGATGGAACGAAATATGAGCCGATGTTCCTTACGATAAAAATCTACTTCCGCAATCCGATCGCCAATTTGCTCCCAGGCCCGATT
>JBLYYN010000262.1:0-14016 GCA_048550535.1 Gammaproteobacteria bacterium | reverse complement strand
TATCGACATAGATGAACTGAGCCAGTTCGGTGGTTTTAACCCCGAGGATCTGATGCCTCGTGGTTTGTGGTTTGCGTGAGGTAATACTCAGTTTCATACCCAGAATGTGATTCAGCAAGGTTGACTTGCCCACATTGGGACGACCGATAATGGCAATATAACCGCACTTGAAGTCCTGATCTTGATTCATAGTTTTACATTTCGAGCGGCAGAATTGGGCTTATTGAACATGGCTTGTAACTCCTCAATCGCCTTGAGGGCTGCTTTCTGTTCCGCCTTTCGGCGACTTGAAGCCTTAGCTTCAGTAACAATGGATAAGTCATCGATAAGGCAACTAACCTGAAAGGTCTGTTGATGGGACTTACCACTGACGTCCAGAATCTCATAGCTGGGTAATGGTAATTTACGCCCTTGCAAAAGCTCCTGCAATTGTGTTTTGGGATCTTTCAGTGTCGCCGGGTCCGGCGCATTGTTCAACTGCTTCTGGTACAGCTGGAGTATTAACTGTTGACAGGGCTCAAAACCGCCATCCAGATACACAGCACCAAAAATAGCTTCTACTGCATCGGCCTGTATGGAATCACGGCGATGTCCTCCGCTTTTCATTTCACCGCTGCCCAGTGTCAGGTATTCACCCAGATTAAGATCATGGGCAATTAAAACCAGGCCATCCTTTTTTACCAGGCTAGCTCGTAATCGGCTTAGATCCCCTTCCGGCAAATCCGGATAGTGCCTGAACAACTCAGCGGCGATAACAAAATTGAGTATGCTGTCACCCAAAAACTCCAGTCGCTCATTATTATTTGAACTGGCACTCCTGTGGGTCAGCGCCTCCATGAGCAGTTGTTGATCCTTAAAGGAATATTCCAATGATTGGATCAACCTTGATACAGCTGGATTATTCATTAATTATAATTTTTAGTTCTAGGGATTAGAATTTGATATTCAAAGCTGGCAACAAAATCCAGGTTGCCAATAATCGGGCCACGATCTTCGTAGTGTAGATGCAGTTCTAAACCAGAAGTTGTTTTCTTGAATTTTAAGGCATCTTTTTGTTGCTGAAGTTCATAGATATTATTAATGCTCAGGGTCTTCCTTAAATAAGTTAGGATGTCCCTTGGCGATTTGCTACGAAACTCAGGTTTTTTTTCTACATCATTCATTATGGATTTGACTGTAGCAAAATCGATATAGACTGGAATAATGCGCATGGCAAACACCAGCTGAATACCCGCCAGACTGATAATAGCAACCCAGGAAATAAGTGTTAGTCCGCTTTGTTTTTTTCTCATTACAAACACTCTCTCTAATTATTTGATTGTATTCCCAATGCGTTCCCAGGCGATGCCATCACTCCAGTTCATCCAGATCATGAACGCCTTACCAACCAGAAGTTTATCCGATACGACTCCCCAGTAACGACTGTCATTGCTGTTATCTCGGTTGTCACCCATCATAAAATAATGCCCTTCCGGTACTATCCATTCCCCATCAATACCGGATCTGCCGGGTAATAGCAACAGACTATGCTCAATACCTTGCAGGTCTTCAAGGTATTCATTCGCCCGATGATCTTCCCCTGGACCATTATAGCGAGTGACGAATTTGCGTTTTATCGGCTTACCATTTACATAGAGCACTTTATTATAATACGCAATGTGGTCACCTGGCAGTCCGATAACCCGTTTGATATAGTCTATGGAGGGGTCACGGGGGTAACGGAACACCACCACATCACCCCGCTCGGGATCATTAATCTCGATAATCTTGCTGTTTAATACCGGCAATCGAATGCCATAGGAAAATTTATTCACCAGAATAAAATCGCCAATGTGCAGACTGGGTATCATGGAACCCGACGGGATTCTGAAGGGTTCTACAAGAAAGCCCCGGAGTAGAAAAACGATTAACAATACCGGGAAAAAGGATTTCGAATATTCAACAATCAACGGCTCTTTTACATTACCGGTCACTGTCCCAGCATCGGTGCTGTACTGATGAGCATTGTTTCGTTTGGCCGCCCACAGCCAGTTATCCAGCGCCCAGATAACTCCGGTCACCACCGTACCCACAAACAGGAAAAAAGCAAAATCAAAAGTCATTATTGTTCTCTAGTTATTGTCCACTTTCAGTACGGCGAGGAATGCGTCCTGGGGTATTTCCACCTTACCGAACTGTTTCATGCGTTTTTTACCAGCCTTCTGTTTTTCCAGCAATTTTTTCTTACGAGACACATCGCCACCATAACATTTTGCGGTTACATTTTTACGCAAGGCCTTGACCGTAGTTCTAGCTATAATATGACGTCCAATGGCTGCCTGGATAGCAATATCGAACATCTGCCTGGGAATCAGCTCACGCATTTTCTCAGTCACTTCACGTCCCCGGCGCTGAGACTGATCCTTGTGAGTAATGATCGACAGTGCATCCACCTTCTCATTGTTGATCAGTATATCCAGCTTCACCAGATCTGCCGCCTGGAAACATTTGAAGTCATAGTCGAAAGAAGCATAACCCCGACTCACCGATTTCAGGCGATCGAAGAAGTCCAGCACCACTTCCGATAACGGCATGTCATAGGTCAGCGCCACCTGACTACCCATATATTGCATATTGCGCTGCACACCCCGTTTCTCCACACACAGGCTGATAACATTTCCTACAAATTCCTGGGGCAGCAGGATATGGGTGTTAATGATCGGCTCGCGGATCTCCTCGATGTAATTTACCTCAGGCAAGTCCGCCGGATTATGGATCTGTAAGGTCTCATTCTTGGTGGTCAGCAATTCATAGACCACGGTGGGTGCAGTGGTAATCAGGGATAAGTCGTATTCACGCTCCAGTCGTTCCTGCACAATTTCCATGTGCAACATACCCAAAAATCCAATACGAAAACCAAAACCCAGTGCCGAAGAGGTTTCCGGTTCGTATTTTAACGCAGAATCGTTCAGGGTGAGTTTATCCAGCGCTTCACGGAAATTGTCATAATCGTCCGCTTCCACCGGGAACATGCCGGCAAATACTCGGGGCTGGACTTCCTTAAAGCCGGGCAATGCCTGTTCAGTAGGCCGATCAACCAAAGTTATAGTATCCCCCACTTTAGCAGAATCGATTTCCTTCATACCGGCAATAATAAAACCTACCTGACCGGCAGACAGCACCCCAGTATTGGTGCGTTTGGGCGTAAACACACCGACATGATCCACCCCATAACTGCGGCCGGTGGACATGATCTGCATTTTATTGCCCTTGCGAATCTGCCCGTGTTTGATGCGAACCAGAATAACCACTCCTACATAGGGGTCAAACCAGGAATCCACAATCAATGCCTGCAGGGGTGCATCCGGATCGCCTACGGGTGCCGGAATATGCTGCACCAGTTGCTCAAGTAAATCATCAATACCTATACCGGATTTGGCGCTGACTTCACAGGCATCGACCGCTTCTATGCCAATAATATCTTCTATTTCCTGCTTCACTCGATCGGGATCGGCCGCCGGCAAGTCGATTTTGTTCAGCACGGGCAGTACTTCCAGGCCCAGCTCAATGGCGGTATAACAGTTAGCCACACTCTGTGCCTCAACACCCTGTGAGGCATCCACCACCAGCAGAGCGCCCTCACAGGCCTCCAGGGAACGTGATACTTCATAGGAGAAGTCCACATGGCCCGGGGTGTCGATGAAGTTCAGCTGATAGGTTTCACCGTTTCGAGCTTTGTAATCCAGTGTTACGCTTTGTGCCTTGATGGTAATACCACGCTCACGCTCGAGATCCATGGAATCCAGAACCTGGGCCTCCATCTCGCGCTCGCTGAGTCCACCACAGACCTGAATAAAACGGTCTGCCAGGGTTGATTTACCATGATCAATATGGGCAATAATGGAAAAATTACGAATATTCTGCATCAATTGTTAATACTATCCACAGCCTGCAACAGGGCAGCCTGATCTAAAAAATAATGGCATATTTGCTTTTCACCCAAAGTCACTATGGGCACCAGATGACCATAGCTTTCTCGGAGTGTCAGATCGGTATCGACATCCACCGGGGTATAGGCAAACGAATTTGCCCGTTGCAGGGATGACATCTGCTGCAACAGGTCTTCACATAAATGACAGCCGTGGCGGACATATACGGTGAAATGAGCCGACATTACATCATCCGTGTGTTATCAGTCATCTTCAGATATTTTCAATACCAGGAACTTGTTAGCATCCTGTCGATGAACCAGAACCGGAATCATACTTCCTGTTGGCAAATTGGCAACTTTTTTACGGAAATCCTTCAGATTTTTCACTTTCTTACGGTCAATTTCCAGAATAATGTCGCCATTTCGAATTCCTGCCCTATAGGAAGCAGTATTTGGGAACACCCGAACCACCCGCACACCTTGCCCCAGCTGCTTCGATTCCGTAGGGCTAAGTTCAGCAATTTCCAGTCCAATGCGGTTGCTCTGTGACTCCTTCTTATGGGGTGAGGGCACGCTTTGTTCATCCTCAGGCAATTGTTCAATCACCACTTCCAGCGTCTTGTAGCGTTTATCTCTCAATACCCTCACCTTGGCTTTAGAGCCAACAGGTACCTGGCCAACCATGGGTGGCAGGTTAGCGGAGTCCTTTATCGTCTTGCCATTGAAACTGAGTATTACATCACCGGCCTTGATACCATACTTTTCAGCAGGGCTGTTCTCTATGACCTGTGAAACCAGAGCCCCTGTGGGACGATCCAGACCAAAGGATTCTGCCAGCTCCTGGGTCACTTCCTGGATGTATACACCCAGCCAGCCCCGAGTCACTTCACCCTTGTCTTTAATTTGATCGACCACCCGCATCGCCACTTCGATAGGAATGGCAAAAGACAGGCCCATAAAGCCACCGGTACGACTGTAGATCTGTGAATTTATACCTATGACCTTACCATCCAGATCGAATAATGGGCCGCCTGAGTTACCCGGATTGATGGCAACATCAGTTTGAATAAATGGCACATAATTGGCCTTGGGCAGGCTGCGGCCTTTGGCGCTAACAATACCGGCGGTGACCGAGTGATCAAAACCAAAAGGTGAACCTATGGCCAGTACCCAGGCCCCAACTTTTATTTCATCGGAACGACCGATTTCAACTACGGGTAGTTTATCACTATCAATTTTCAACAGGGCGATGTCGGTATATTTATCACTACCGACGAGATTGGCTTTCAATTCACGCTTGTCACTGAGGCGTACAATAATCTCATCCGCACCCTCGATAACATGATGATTGGTAATCACAAAACCATCCTGAGACAGAATAAAACCTGAGCCCAGGGAGGTGGCATCCTGTTCTGGCTGAGGTAGACCTTCTTCACCAAAAAAATGCCGGAAAAAATCACCGAAAGGCGAATTTTCAGGTATATCCAGATTGCCCCAGGGGTGATGACCATTGATCTTTTGGGTAGTACTGATATTGACGACCGCCGGACTATTGGCTTCAACCAGTTTGACAAAATCCGGTAATTCACGGGCCGACAGATCAAATGCAAGCAACATCGACACGGTGAATAAACCAAACCTGCGAAAAATTTCAAACCGCATGAAACGCTCCCACTTATTAAATATGAATATTGAACACTCAGGGTGCCAGCATGGTATCACGAGCCCCCGCCAGAGTGTGAGTTTTGCGGAGAATCTGCGGCTGCATTTGTTGTTTGAGTACACTGCCATTAATTATCCATCGAATCAATGGCAGTGATAAGAGAAATCCACTCACAGCAAAACCCGAAGCCAGTAAATCCCGATTGTAGTGGTAGCTTTGTGCCAGCTGGTCACCCAGTAATCCGGCACCCAGCATCAACATAATAGGCAGGGCATAGATCAGCAACGATCCCTTGACCAGTGAATTTTCCAGCAGGCCAATCACCACCTCGTCACCCACCTTCAGCTGCAGTGTATTTTCCACCTTGAGCTGACTGCTGCGTTGCCCCACCACCTGGGACAATACCGAAGTGCCGCAACCGGTTTTCACAGAACAACTCTGACAGGCTGACTGGCGCTGGGTCTGCAACAGAGCATATGCACCTTCCACAGCCACCACTGTTGCCGTTTCTTCGATCATGGTTTCTGCTCCCGAATAGACTGCCCAATAAGACGAACCGTAGCCACCGGTACTTCACCGATCACCGTTACATGGTTTTCGTCGCGATGGAAGCTGTAAACATTCAGCGCCCCCATACGGGACACACCCATCAATGTGGTCTCATAAGGATGATGCTTTTCAATAAATACCGAAACCGAAGCCATGCCATCGCTATACATAATATGGTGACGAATACCCTTAACGCTGGGTCGAATATTATTACTCGTCATGGTAAATCCCTGTGGCAAATGACTGGCCATCCACGTGCTTTTGTTATGATTCACTTTACCCATATCAAGATCAACCATTTTGTAGCTGCTGATATCGCTGGAGATCCTGTCAATATTGTCCGGTAGCTGCTTGAGAATTTTGAGATCACTGAACATCAACTGCTCAACCACCTGTTTCTGCTCATCCAGTAAATCACACTTTAATAACAGGCCGGAGTCTTTTTCCAGCCAGAATTTGTAACCGTAGCGAAACTTGTCCAATGGTACCAGTTCCAGTACCCGCGTATGCCTGCCGGCCACCCGATCAAAGCCCGTGGCCTTCACCGTATAGAGTTTTTTCAGCACATCCATATCAGAAGGCAATCGACTATGCAGTGACATGGGGGCCGATTCACGGCTCACTGTGACCAGATTGCGTTGGGGGAAAATCGTAGTCACTTTGGAATTGTGACGGATGATTTCGCGCGCTTCGCCAGTCAGTGACTCCAACCGCTCCCAGAGCCCATCATCATTCATGCCATGACGCACCTTAAGGGCCTGTAACTGATCCTGCTGGCGAATAATCAGGGTGCCTTCGAAATTGGTGGTGTTCATGGCCTGGCTCATTTTGTCCAGCCATGACTCCACCCCTTCTGCATAACTGGCAGAAGTGACGAATATCAGACCCAGTATTAATATCCGCATGTTATTTTTTTGCTTGTGGATTGAAACTCACAACGCGTGCATAGGGCATCATACCCTGGATAGTGGTTTGTCCTGCGTACTCTGAATGATTCATCATGTACTCCCGCAATTGCTGCTCACGGATACGACTTTGTTTCTCCAGATCCTCAGTGGAGACAACATGAATACGCTGCAACAGTTCATTATTGACCGGAGCCATGTACTCTACTGGTGCTACAGGCAGGTTGATCTGGGATTCAGCGACCAGAGGCTGGACCGTTTCGGTTGCATCATGACTCACCACCCGTACCGTTACCACTGTAACCATAGCCACCGATGCCGCGATGGCGAGGCCGGACAACGGGCGTAACCAGGCGGAAAGATTAATCAAGGATGTAGACTTACGCCGTGGATATTGTTCAATTACCGCATCGGCTTCCTGCTCAATAGTGCGGTGCACAGCTGCAGAAATATCGATAAATGAACTCTGATTCAATTCATCGTTTAACACATCTCGTATCATCTGATAACGCTGCAGTTGCTCGGCATCGGTCACCGGACTGCGTTTTAAATCCTGCATAAAATCCCTGAGTTCCAGTCCATCCAGCTCATCATCCAGAAAAGCTGATAAATGTTCGTCTCTATGCTTCATGGCTCACCTCAAAAAAACCATAATCTATAACCATCTTGAACTCCAGCTTATGTATGATCAAGCAACGGCTTGAGTTGTTTGTCGATAGCTTCACGGGCCCGGAATATACGGGAACGGACAGTACCTATGGGGCAGGCCATCACCTCAGCGATATCTTCATAACTCAAGCCTTCCATTTCACGTAGTGTCACTGCTTCCTTGAGATCATCCGGTAAACCGGAAATAGTATCTTGCACCACTTTTTTGATTTCATTTGCCAGCAGTTCCTTTTCAGGCGTGGCGTATTCTTTTAACCAGTCGGCACCATCATATTGCTCGGCTTCAGCCGCATCTACAGCAGACTCTGTGACCCTACGCTTATTTGACACCAGGTGATTCTTGGCGGTGTTAATAGCAATTCGGTAGAGCCAGGTATAAAAAGCACTGTCACCACGAAAATTTTTCAATGCACGGTAAGCCTTAATGAAAGCTTCCTGGGCAACATCCTGCACATCATCGGAATTACGTACGAAACGGGCAATCAACTTGATGATACGGTGTTGATATTTCAGCACCAGCATATCAAATGCCCGTTTATCCCCCTGTTGTACACGCTCTACCAGCGCCTGATCAATTTCACGCTCGCCCATTCGGGGCTGTCCTCCGGACGGCACATCCTTTGCCTGTTTATTCTGACTCACCTGGCCTACAATAGTTCGTTTCGCTTTAATGGTACGATCTGGTGTAATATCGCCCCCAAAAGGCAGAACCATACCTGATTCATATACTGACATAAAGTATCAACCTTTAATATGTCCAAAGATTACAAAAATAGACAATCATATCGCCACGAGGTTCTCATTATTGGTGGTGGTGCCGCTGGATTGAGTCTCGCCCTGCACCTGGCAGCCCACACCCGAGTAGCTGTGATTGCCAAAGACCGGGAAAGTTCCAGCAGCACCTATCATGCCCAGGGTGGTATTTCGGCAGTGTTACGCCAGGAAGATTCATTTGAATCCCATATTTCCGATACCCTGGACGCCGGTGGTGGGCTTTGTAACGAGCAGGCTGTGCGTTTTACCATCGAACACGGCCCGGAAAATATCCAGTGGCTAGCCGATCTCGGTGTGCCCTTTACCACCGATCAGCATCAGAATGGCAGTCATCATTACCACCTGACCCGGGAAGGCGGCCATAGCCATCGCCGAGTCATTCATGCCGCCGATGCCACAGGACAGGCCCTGGAAACCACCCTGCTCAATCATGTACAGCATTCCCCTAATATAGAGCTATTTCCCCACCACATTGCAGTAGACCTGATTACCGGCCACAAACTGGGGCTGGATCACAATCGTTGCATTGGCGCCTATGTATTGGACCGCAAAAAAGATCGGGTGGAAACCTTCCAGGCCAGATATGTGGTGCTGGCCAGCGGGGGCGCCAGCAAGGTGTACCTGTACACCAGCAATCCCGATGGCGCCACCGGAGATGGTATTGCCATGGGCTGGCGTGCAGGCTGTAAAGTGGCGAATATGGAATTTATGCAGTTTCACCCCACCTGCCTGTTTCACCCCCAAGCCAAGTCGTTCCTGCTCACCGAAGCCCTGCGCGGTGAAGGTGGCCTGTTGAAATTGCCCAATGGTGAACGCTTCATGGATCGTTTCGACAAGCGTGCCGAGCTGGCACCCCGTGACATCGTTGCCCGCGCCATCGACCATGAAATGAAACGACTGGGCGCGGATTGCATGTATCTGGATATTAGCCACAAACCGGCAGCCTTTATCCGATCCCATTTCCCGACCGTATATGCCCAGTGCCTGGAATTCGGTATCGATATCACTAAACAGGCGGCACCGGTGGTACCTGCCGCCCATTACACCTGCGGTGGCCTGGTCACCGATTTAAACGGTTGCACCAATATAGAAAACCTTTACGCCATTGGCGAAACCTCCTTTACCGGCCTGCATGGCGCCAACCGTATGGCCAGCAACTCGTTACTGGAATGTCTGGTATTTGCCCAGTCTGCGGCCAAGGATATTAATCAAAAGCTGACATCGCCCACACAGTGGGATGAAATCAGGGACTGGGATGAAAGTCGGGTCACCGACTCAGATGAAGAAGTGGTGGTGTCCCACAACTGGGATGAGCTGCGTCGTTTCATGTGGGACTATGTCGGCATCGTCCGAACCAATAAACGCTTACAACGAGCCAAACGCAGAGTAGACCTGCTGCTGTCTGAAATTGATGAGTACTATGGTAATTTCCGCATCACCAGTGACCTGATTGAACTGCGTAACCTGGCACAGGTGGCGGACCTGATCATCCGCTGTGCCATGCAACGCAAAGAGAGCCGAGGCTTGCACTATACCCTGGATTATCCGCAAACGGATAATTCCAAACCGGCCACAAACACCGTTTTACAGCCAGCTCATGTTGAATAAACCCCAGGAATAAAAATGTCTGATTTTGCTTTAATCATTGAACCCGATGAACTGGAACAACACCTGAATGACGATAATCTGCTGATCATTGATCTCACCAAGCATAGCCAGTATCTACAGGCTCATATCCCCGGTGCTGCGTTTCTGGATTATGCCTATATCACCGCCATCAGCCAGCCCACCATGGGCCTGTTACCCGATGCCGGGCGCATCAGCCATGTATTATCAACATTGGGATTGAATGAGAACACTCATATAGTGGCTTATGATGAAGAAGGCGGCGGCAAGGCTGCACGACTGATCTGGACCCTTCACGCCCTGGGCCACCAGCGCACCTCATTATTAAACGGCGGCCTGATCAGCTGGGCCAATGAAGGCCATCCCCTTGATGCCGAACCGGCCCATACCACACACCAGGATTTTACCACCAGTTACAGCAATATGAATGTCGTGGCCGATACCGATTACATAATGCAAAACCTGGAAAACAGGGACATGGTATTACTAGATGCCCGCAGTCAGGCAGAATTTGATGGTTCCAGGAAATTTGCACAACGCGGTGGCCACATCCCCGGCGCCATTCGATATGAGTGGACCGATGCCATGGACCGCTCAAGAAACTACAGGCTATTACCGGCTGACGCCCTGAAAACCACACTCACCGGCTTAGGTTTCACTCCAGATAAGGAAATCATTGTCTATTGCCAGACACACCATCGCTCGGCACTATCTTATGTGATGCTAAAACACCTGGGCTATGAACGGGTAAGAGGCTACCCGGGTTCCTGGTCGGAATGGGGCAATCGACCAGACACCCCGATTGAAGTTTAAGTGACTTGCCACAGAGCCTCAGAGAACACAAAGGTTTTCAAATTAATGCTTTTAAAAAATAAACTCTGAGATCTCTGTGCCTCTGTGGCATAAAAAATTAGATTTTAAGCGCATGCTCTCGGTAATACACCAGTTCGGCAATCGAATCTTTGATATCCTCCATCGCGAGATGGGACGACTCCTTGTTAAAACCGTTATACACTTGCGGCGCCCAGCGCGCGGCCAGTTCTTTAATGGTACTGACATCCAGGTTCCGATAATGAAAAAACTCTTCCAGCTCGGGCATGTAATTGGCCAGGAAACGGCGATCCTGACAGATACTGTTGCCGCACATGGGAGACTTGCCTTTAGGCACATACTGCTGCAGAAAAGCGATGGTCTGTTTTTCTGCGTCGGACTCGTTGAATTGACTGTCCTTCACCCGCCGGGTTAAACCGGATTGTCCATGCTGGTTAGTGCACCACTCATCCATCCCATTCAGGATGTCATCATACTGATGAACTGCGATCACCGGCCCTTCTGCCAGAATGTTCAGGTTTTTATCGGTAATGATGGTGGCAATTTCAATAATCACATCCTTTTGCGGTTCCAGACCGGTCATTTCCAGATCAATCCAGATCAGGTTTTCTTGATCAACTTGAGGCATTCTCACTCCAGCAGTGTGTGTATTTCTTGCCATGATTATGGTTAGAATCCAACACAGTAGAACATTTTTAATAGAAAAGCGATAATAACACCCACCTTGAATTGAAGAGAGAAACCTATGCACAGCTTTGGGCTGCTATTCCTTGTTTTTTTTGCTTTATCACTGACCATCAAGTTATGGCTAGCCTATCGCCACATTCGTCATATTCAGGCCCACCGTGCACAAGTCCCCCAGGCTTTCGATGCCACCATTAGCCTGGATGATCACCAGAAAGCCGCCGACTACACCAGCAGTAAAGTGCGCTTTGGCCGCTGGCCCATGCTGTATGACGCTGCACTGTTACTGATCTGGACCTTCGGTGGCGGCCTTGAACTGCTGGATCAAAGCTGGCGCGGCATGGAACTGGCGCCGGTTTATACCGGTATTGCTGTTATTCTCAGCATGATGCTGATTGGCTCAATACTGGATTTACCTTTCTCCCTATACAGCACTTTTGTCATTGAAGAAAAGTTTGGATTCAATCGTACTACAGCAAAAACCTTTATCACCGACCTGTTCAAGGGACTGCTGCTGACACTGGCAATTGGCACCCCACTTATCTGGGTCGTGTTATGGCTGATGGAGCAAGCCGGAGAGCTTTGGTGGGTATACACCTGGCTGGTGTGGACGGGTTTCAGTCTATTTCTGGCCTGGGCTTACCCGACCTGGATCGCCCCCATCTTCAACAAATTCAATCCACTGGAAGAAGGTGAAACCCTGCAACGCATAAATCAATTATTGCAGCGCTGTGGATTCAACAGCAATGGCATTTTTGTTATCGACGGCTCACGCCGTTCCAGCCATGGTAACGCCTATTTCTCAGGCTTTGGTAAAAACAAACGTATTGTGTTTTTCGATACCTTACTTGAATCCCTCAATGATGATGAGCTGGAAGCGGTACTGGCCCATGAACTGGGTCATTTCAAGCGTAAACATATATTAAAAAGTATGGCCTTAAGTTTCACCCTGAGCCTGCTAGGGCTGTGGCTGTTATCCTGGTTAATGCAAAATGACTGGTTCTATCAGGCACTGGGGGTGTCGACATCATCGACCTACATGGCCCTGTTGCTGTTTGCACTGGTGGTACCTGTATTTACCTTTAGCCTGAGCCCGATATTCAGCATTCTATCCCGTAAAAATGAATTTGAAGCCGATGCTTTTGCCGCTGAACAGACCGATGCCAAAAACCTGATCCAGGCCCTGGTCAATATGTACAAGGAAAATGCCAGCACCCTGACTCCGGATCCTTTATACTCAGCATTTTATGATAGCCACCCCCCGGCGCCGGTACGCATCGCCCATCTGGCCAGGCTTTAATAACGGAGAAAACCGATGAAAAAAAATATTTTCTTTATTCTATTTGTGACCGCAATGTCCAGCACTGCGTACGGCTATGAAGACCCGGTCATGCAAACAGGTAATAAACTTCACAATGAAAAATGCATGAATTGTCACGATACCAGCGTGTACACTCGCCAGGATCGCCGGGTAAAAACCCTGCAAGCGCTTTCCAATCAGGTTAACAACTGTATGAAAGGCCCCGCCAAAGCTGACTGGACGGTGTCTGAAACCAACTCGGTGGTTGAATATCTGAATAACAAGTTCTACAAATTCTAATTACAATATGGCAAAACGCCGGATCAGTGACCAACAAAAGCGCAGGATCAAAAAAATCCAGCAACAGCGACGGGACAGAGCCAGTCAAAATACCAGCGACAGGGAACAGTTAATTAGCAGTCAAGGCCTGGGCCTGGAACAACCGGGCCAGGTCATCACCAATTTTGGACAGTCGCTGATCATCGAAGATGAGCAAAAAAACTTAACCCGATGTTATGCACGACAAAACCTGGGACCCATTGTCTGTGGTGACCAGATCATCTGGCAGGCGGGTTCTAACCAGGAAGGTATAGTAGTAGCCATAGAACCCCGACGATCACTACTCCAGAAACCCGGTTTTGGCGGCAAGCTAAAACCCATGGCCGCCAACATCGATCAGATCATCATAGTTTCCGCAGTTAAACCCGAACCCAATCCCTATTTAATCGACCGATATCTGGTGGCCGCAGAGAACCTGCCCGCCGACCCTATCATCATGATCAATAAAATTGACCTGATTGACCCGCACTCTCAAGCCCTGATTGATCAAATTGAGGGTGAATATAGCGCCATTGGCTACCCGGTTATCAGATCCAGCAATGTCACCGATGCCGGTTTCAGGGAATTGATGTCCCGGCTGCAGACCAGAACCAGTATATTTGTTGGGCTGTCAGGCGTTGGAAAATCCTCTCTCATCAATCACCTGTTGCCAGAACTGGATTTAAGAATTGGCGAGTTATCTGAATCCAGCGGCGAAGGCACTCACACCACCACCGGTTCCACCCTCTACAACCTACCCTGTGGCGGCAAACTCATCGACTCTCCG
>JBLYYN010000261.1:0-3567 GCA_048550535.1 Gammaproteobacteria bacterium | reverse complement strand
TTTGGGGTCGGTCGCAATACCCTGATTAAAGCCATTCAGGAACAGGCTGTGGATAGCGTGGAAGGTCTCGGTGAGCTACTGCAGGCCGGGACCAATTGCGGGTCCTGCATACCGGAACTCAAGGCATTGTTGGATGAGTGCCAGTCCTGATATAGTGGGGGATTCATAAACAGCCCGTGGTGCAGGACATGAGTCGAAAGAAACATTGGGAGCAGGTGTATAGTAATAAAACGCCGCTTGAGGTCAGCTGGTTCCAGAATGAACCCTCCCTGTCGCTGCAACTGATTAATGAGTCAGGTATAGATAAAACTGCAGCCATCATCGACATAGGTGGGGGTGCCTCCCGCCTGGTGGATCATTTATTGGAGCAGGCTTACCACAATCTGGCTGTGCTCGATTTATCGTCATCAGCGATACAACATGCCCAGACACGCCTGGGTGAGCTGCAGTCTCAGGTGGAATGGTTTGTCGAGGATATCACCGAATTCACACCATCCCGTAAATTTGATCTCTGGCATGACCGTGCCGTATTCCATTTTTTAACCGAAGCGAGCGATCGTGAACAATACAAACAATGCCTGCAACAGGGGCTGATGAGCGGCGGGCATCTTATTATTGCCACCTTTGCTCTCGGCGGGCCGGAAAAATGCAGTGGTCTGGACATAGTCCAGTATGATGCAAATAAAATTTCCGCCGAACTGGGTGATAGCTATCAATTACTGGATGTGCACTATGAACTGCATATCACTCCCGCAGAAAAACAACAGAAATTTAATTATTTCCATTTCAAAAAAATCCGTTAACTCATGAAAAAATTGCTGGGTGTGCAGATAGATGTCACACCACATAAGGAAAAACTGATCTCGGCAGTGGGTGGTTTCATTGCTATATATGCCATCCTGTTCTTTACCCGTTTATCGATACCGGGAACTACTGCAACCTTGATTGTGGCTTCCATGGGGGCTTCGGCGGTTTTGTTATTCGCGGTGCCCCATGGTCCATTGTCTCAGCCCTGGCCGGTATTTGGCGGCCACGTCATTTCGGCCGTTATCGGGGTCACGCTGCGCTTACTGGTACCGGATCTGTTACTGGCCGCTGCCCTGGCGGTGGGACTGAGTATTGCTGTCATGTATTACCTGCGCTGTATCCATCCCCCGGGAGGTGCGACTGCCCTGGCCGCCGTGGTGGCTGGCTCCGAGATCGAAGCCCTGGGCTACGGTTTTGTACTGACTCCGGTGATGCTTAATGCCGGCATCATTCTGTTGGTGGCCTGGCTGGTGAACTACCCATTTGCATGGCGGCGATATCCTGCGGTACTGTCGACCGTTGAAACCACTGCCGATAAACTGAGAAAATCCACTCACGGTCATCTGGGTCGTATCCCCCGTCGCGATCTGGAGTATGCCCTGAAATCCATGCAGTCTTTTGCCGATATATCCGAACAGGAGCTGGAAAATATCTATTTGCGTGCCAGCCAGCACGCCATGGACATGCATCTAAAACCCGAGGACATCAAGCTGGGGCATTACTATATCCATGGTCCCTATGCGGGTAGTGGTGTGGTGCGTCGAATAATCGATGAGTCAGTGACTGAAACCGGCACTAAGGACATGGTGATTTATAAAGTGATTACCGGACCCGAGCGACAGACAACCGCAACGTGTACTCGAGAAGCTTTTGCCAGCTGGGCCCGCCATGAAGTGGAATTCATTGATGAACAGTGGCAGATCATTGAAAAATAGCAAGCCAGGCAACCTCTAAGATGGGTTTCCTACTGAAAAATCAGACTATTCTTACAAGCAATTCCAGCAGTAATATCCTAAAATATGCATATGGTGACCAGATGATACCCAGGCTATCTGGTTAATGGTCAGCAAAGTTGTTGGCTGAGGACATACTGATAATGATCACTTGCATACCCGGCAAGTTTTCAATCTGTTTTATCAGTACTTGCCTGTAAATGATAAAAAATCTGGAGTGGTTATGGCAGATAACAGGAAATGGCTGAATAAAGACCTTAAATCTGTGGTCTCAAAAGTGCATAAAGATTTCACCCATAAATGGCCCGATCATGATAGCCGGCCTATCTGGGTGAATAGCTGGTCGAACGTATTAAGTGTCGCCCAAATTAAACCGGATACTGTTGTACAGGCTTCTGAATACTGTATTAATCACCTGAATGAAGGTCCGAGTCTTCATGAATTCAGAGAGTACTGTAAATTCCTGCAAAGCGGTTCCGATTAAAATTTAGAAGCTCAGACTAATATCCTGTTTTAATAGGATAATTGTGCAACCCATCTAAATATGAGCTGACAGTTGCTAAGTTCCGCACAGCCATAAGCGGTCTTTAAAAACTTAAAAGCAATAGTCCGCAAATGAACGCTAATAAACGCAAATAAAAACAAAATCATCTCTGTGTTGTGCGCCGTAGGCGCACAAATAAAACATTAGCGTTCATTAGCGTTCATTAGCGTTCATTAGCGGACTAAATATTTTTGCTTTTGATCATCTGCTAAAGGGTGGTTAGAGACATCCAGCCCATAAGCGTATTGTCAGATCAGGCTTGAGTAACTAAATATCACAGCATGAACTTATAATAACGGCCCATGTCAGGCATTCAGTTATTCTGGCCATTCGTGTTTATTCCATCCACTGTATCAGTTCCTCGGTATCGGCGCGGTCGGTTCTTAGCTGGTTGATGGGGAGTTCCCTGTCCGGGTAGCCCAGAGACATACCCACGATCAGCCGTTTGCTCTCGGGAATGGATAACAACGATTTCACCTGAGGCGCAAAATCGACGGCAAAAGCCTGTGGCACGGTGCCTAATCCCAGGGCATTGGCGGCCAGCATAACACTCTGGATAAACATGCCAATATCCAGCACAGACCAGTCGGACAAGGACGCATCCTGATAAAAATACAGGGCATGGGGGGCGTTATAAAATCGAAAGTTAGCCTTTTTCGATTTTTTTATAATCGCCGGATCGGTCAGGTCAAGACCTGTGGCTTTGCCACGCTTCTCATACAATTGATTGATGCGATTGAGTTGTGTTTGTGGCCAGCTTGCCGGCTCGATTAAGTCCGGGCTGGGCGCGGTGTCCTGCTCCAGCAATTCGAGCAGCCGGTTGCTTAATTCCTGCTTCTTTTCACCCGATACAATCATGACTTCCCAGGGCTGGGTGTTTTTATAGGATGGGCTGTATTTGGCCGTATCAATGATTTGCAGCAACAGTTCACGGGGTACGGGCTCGGGTTTGAAGCCACGGATGGACTGACGACTTTTTATACATTCAAGAGTATCCATTGGATGACACCATTATTTTGTAAAGAATGAAATTGGCCGGAGGGGAGTGCTATTTTGCGTGGGGTGGTGGTGTTTGGCAAGTTGTCGGTTTAATTAGACTATTTAATATTTATGATTGGTGGGAATTATCGATGTGTTCAATAATGTTGATTTGTGTTTATTTTTAGCTTAGTACTATTTTTCTAAATTGATTTCGCCTCGCTGGCGACCTACTTATTTTTCTGCAGCAAAAAATAAGTAGGCAACAAAATGCCGCCCCGGGTC
>JBLYYN010000260.1:0-8316 GCA_048550535.1 Gammaproteobacteria bacterium | reverse complement strand
TGCCCTGTTGCACGGGGTAGATGGTGGTGATGTTGAGACGGAAACCGATGAGCATCTGATGGATGGTGTGGCACGGGAATTTGATTTTAATTCCCAGGATCGCATTGTCCGTGGTCGTTTGCCGACACTGGAAATGATTAACGAACGCTTTGCTCGAAACTTTCGAGTCAGCATGTTCAACATGCTACGACGGCAGGCTGAAATCGCTGTGGGTGGTGTTCAAATGCTCAAGTTCGCCGAGTATATCCACAGTCTTTATGTACCCACCAGCCTGAACCTGGTCAAAATTAAGCCGCTAAGGGGTACCGCTCTATTTGTGATTGATCCCAAGCTGGTGTTCATTATCGTGGATAACTTCTTTGGCGGAGAAGGGCGTTATTACAACAAAATTGAAGGCCGTGAATTTACCCCCACGGAGCAGCGTGTCATCAGTATGTTGCTGAACAGGACCTTTGAAGATTTGACCAATGCCTGGAATCCGGTAAAGCAACTGCAATTTGAATATCAGTCATCTGAGGTCAATCCTCATCTGGCCAATATTGTAAGTCCGACTGAGGTCGTTGTGGTGAGCAGTTTCCGTGTGGATCTTGAGGGCGGAGGCGGGGATTTTCATGTCACCTTGCCCTACGCCATGATCGAACCGATTCGTGATTTGCTGGATGCCGGAGTGCAGTCTGATGTATCTGATATTGATGCGCGTTGGGCCATAGCCTTGCGAGATGAGATTTTTGAAGCCCAGGTGGAAGTCGGGTCGAGCCTGATTCAGAAAGAAATGAGCCTGTCTGAGATCAATCAATTAAAACCCGGAGACATCATTCCATTCGATATGCCCGAAAGCATTGTGCTTGAGGCAGAAGAAATACCATTATTTAGAGGCACCATAGGTGTGTCACGGGGTAATACCGCTATCAAGGTAACTGAACGGGTGAATCGTTCAGAGTTAAATTTCACACAGTCAGAACATATCGAGTAAAGCCATGAGTGACGAAAATACTGAATCCACTGAAGATGCCTGGGCAGAAGCCATGCAGGTACAGGCCAAAGCCACGTCATTTGATGGAGCGGGGGACAGTCATTCCAGTAAGGACGTTAATCTTGATGTGGTGCTGGATATTCCAGTCAATATTTCGATGGAGATTGGGCGTACCAAAATCAGTATTCGCAACCTGCTGCAGTTAAATCAGGGGTCGGTGGTAGAGTTGGACCGACTGGCCGGCGAACCCATGGATGTACTGGTCAACGGTACCTTGATTGCGCGGGGTGAAGTGGTGGTGGTGAATGAAAAATTTGGTATTCGCCTCACTGACATCATCAGTCCGGCTGAGCGGGTCAAGAAACTTCGCTAGCAGGTGCCAAATGTCCAAACTCTACGCATTTTTATTGTTCATGCTCATTGAGCTGCCACAGACTCTGGCAGCTGAAACACTGGGGCAAATCGATAAACTGCCCAAGGCTGAACCCCTGTCAGTGATCAATGTTTTGAATATGGTGATGGGGCTGGTGGTGGTTATTGCCCTGATACTCGGACTGGCCTGGGTGTTACGCAAATATGGTCGCTTACCCATTAATAACCAGGTTGAAATGAAGGTACTGGGTGGGCTGTCACTGGGTACCCGTGAACGGGCGGTGCTGGTGCAGGTTGAAGGGCATCGTATCCTGTTAGGTGTGGCGCCCGGCCGAGTGGATACGCTGCATGTACTGGACAAGGTCGATAGCAAAGCCTTTGAAAATACCTTATCTGAGGCGATGGATCAGAAGCCATGATTCCGCGACATTATAGGCGCCTGCTATCAGCTTTGTTTTTGCTGTTGATCACTCCCATAGCTTCGGTGTGGGCTGAGCCCACTCTGCCTGCGGTGATTCTACAAGATACTGCGGGTGGTGGAAAATCCTATTCGCTGTCGATCCAGATCCTGGCCCTGATGACAGTATTGTCGCTGTTACCGGCGATGTTGCTCATGCTGACCTCATTTACCCGCATTATTATTGTGTTATCCATTTTGCGCCAGGCCCTGGGCACGGCACAGACGCCATCCAACCAGATCCTGATTGGCCTGTCCCTGTTCCTGAGTTTATTTATTATGGCACCTGTGTTTAGCCAGGCTTATAGTGATGCCTTCAAGCCTTATATGGATGAGCAGATCACTGGTGAAGCGGCGCTGGAGCTATTAAAGGCGCCCTTTCACCAGTTCATGATGGCCCAGACTCGCGAAGACGATATTGGACTGTTCGCCCAGATTGCGGATGATGGCCCATATTCCGACCCACTCGCGGTGCCTTTCCATATCCTGATGCCGGCATTTCTAACATCGGAGCTGAAAACCGCATTCCAGATTGGTTTCATCCTGTTTATCCCCTTCCTCATCATCGATCTGGTGGTGGCCAGTGTGCTCATGGCCATGGGTATGATGATGTTGTCACCCTTAATTATCTCCTTGCCTTTCAAGTTAATGCTATTTGTGCTGGTGGATGGCTGGTCGCTGGTCATAGGTACTCTGGCTGCCAGTTTTGTCGTGAGCTAATTACCGAAGCTTATTAGAGTATGGCGCTTCGGTGTTTTGGGCTATAATCGCCGATTGTTTTAATCATGAGTTGCAATCATTCGTTTGCATCGAATTTACTGAGGTCCCGATGCCCAAAATCCTGATGTACTGTACCCGAACCTGCCCATATTGCGTTCGCGCCGAACGCCTGCTGAAAAATAAGGGTCAGAAAATCGAAATAATTGATGTTGGGGCCAAGCCTCAATTGTGGAAAAAGATGGAAAAGCTGACCCGGCGCAATACAGTGCCGCAGATTTACATCGATGATTACCATGTTGGTGGTTTCGACGACCTGTCTGCACTGGATATGTCAGGTAAGCTGGATGAGCTGCTGGGTAGAAACCAGTAATAAATCAGGCTAAAACTGTAACAATTTCATATTTTTAGCCCTTTCCAAAGAGATATAGACCGGTTGCTGTCAAGACACTAAAATGCCCGGTCCTGAATACGAGGATTCCAACGTGGATTTTCTGCCAATCTTTGTCAATATCAAACAACAGCCCTGTACCGTAGTGGGGGGTGGTGCTGTAGCGGCGCGTAAGGTAGCGCTGCTGTTGAAGGCCGAAGCCCAGGTAACGGTGATTTCCCCCGAACTGGCTGGTGAACTTGTGCAGATGGCGGAAAATGATGATATCACTCATCTGGCCCGAAAATTTGAAGACCATGACATAGATCTGCCCGTACTGGTGATTGCAGCAACTGATGATGAATCAGTAAACCGGCGGATTTCCGAGCTGGCCAAAGCTCGGGGCATTCCTGTCAATGTGGTTGATAATCCCACATTATGTAGCTTCGTCATGCCTTCTATAGTCGATCGTTCACCGGTGCAGATCGCGATTTCCACCGGCGGCGCGTCACCGGTGCTGGCGCGTATGATTCGTACCAAACTGGAAGGTTGTATCCCCGCGGCCTACGGGCGTCTGGGTGCATTAGTGTCGGATTTTCGTGAAAAAGTGAAAGCCAAATTCAGCAGTGTTGAGCAACGCCGCAAATTCTGGGAAGGCATTCTGGAAGGTTCGGTGGCTGAGCGCATCTATACCGGCAAGGAAGATGAAGCCCGTGCTGAACTGGAACAGGCCATTGAAAAAGGCAGTGCCACGGCCAATGAGGTTGGAGAAGTCTATCTGGTCGGTGCTGGTCCTGGTGATCCTGATTTACTGACCTTCCGTGCCCTGCGTCTGATGCAGGCCGCCGATGTGGTGGTATACGATCGACTGGTGTCGCCGCCTATTCGTGAACTGGTACGACGCGATGCGGAAATGATATATGTCGGTAAGGAACGCGACAAGCACACTATGCAGCAGGAAAATATCAACGAGCTGCTGGTGCGCCTGGCCAAAGAAGGTAAGCGGGTACTCCGCCTGAAAGGCGGTGATCCTTTCATCTTTGGTCGCGGCGGTGAAGAAATTGAACTGCTGGCCCAGCAAGGCGTACCCTTCCAGGTGGTGCCCGGAATTACCGCGGCTTCCGGTTGTGCATCTTATTCCGGTATTCCTCTGACCCATCGTGATTACTCTCAGGCCTGTGTGTTTGTTACCGGTCATTTAAAAGATGGCACCATCGATCTTAACTGGCCGGCCCTGGCACAACCCAATCAGACAGTGGTGTTCTACATGGGCTTACACGGTGCCCCAACACTGTGTAAAGAAATGATTGCTCACGGTATGCCGCCATCGACACCGGTTGCTCTGGTGCAGAAGGGTACGACGCCGGAACAGAAAACGATTATTGCATCCCTGGAAACCCTGGAAGAAACGGTCAAAAACCACGAGTTCAAGCCACCCACATTAATCATCGTCGGTGAAGTAGTGAAGATGCGTGAAAAACTGGAGTGGTTTAATCCGGAAGCACCTCAGGGTGAAGGTGTTAAGGCGGGGCAGTGGTAAAATCGCACGTTTTATTCTGAAAAGAAAGCCGCTTTTAAAGCGGCTTTTTTATTCTTCTTTTTTTTTATTTTATGTGCTGATATTAAACATTGGTTTCACCTCGGCAACGCAGGAAGCAGGAGCCGAGGAGCAATTACCGAGATGATACGCATATCACATATAATCAGTGCGAAGCGCCCCAGAAAATTTTGCATTTATGCTATTGGCTTTTCACCATTGAATAAGTCGAGGATGAGTGATTGACGAGGTGGTCTTTTGTTTGTAAAACTGTAGCCTGTCCCGAATGGCACTTACATAAGAGAAGTCTGCGCCCAATTCGTCATTCCAGTATGCTTTAAGCTGGAATCCATAGTTTAATTACCTGGATACCGGCTAAATACATGCCGGTATAACGGAGATTTGATCTATGCTTTCCTTAAGTAAGTGCCATTATGATCTGTCACTGTTTGTTCAGGCATGATACTTTGAGAGAAGTATGCGAGGGGTTTGGTGTGAATTTTTCCACCGTAAGTTGATCAATGAAAGATTACGAAGTGGAAAGGGATTGCGTATAAAATGTAAGGCATGACCACGAAATTCAGCCTAAGCATTTACTATGGTTTAAGGAAGAACCAGAAATGGATCGTGTTTTTGATGAAACTAAAACATCATGAACTTGAATGGCCATATACTGAAGCAGAATTAGATGAAGAACTGGAAGATGAACTGATCGATGATTATGTGGATATGCTGTTTATGACATTGAGCATGAAATCGAAACCAGGAATCGGCCCAGTGTTTTTAAATGGATATTTTTATTTGCTCTGGGCTGGTGGTTTGGGGCTGGTTAAAAATGTCGACTATGAAATGACGATATTTGAAAGTGAAAAATTGACTGATCAATCTATTACTGGATTGCTCGGCCACTGAATAAAGTATCTGTATTAGATGAAACTAAAAAAACAAAGCGTTCATAACAGAAAGTCATCGAAGCAGGAAGTGACAGGTTCCTGGTTGAATGAAGAATACATAGAGGAGTTGGCCTGGGGGAAAAGTTATGAAAGAGGCCGTGATTATTATCAGGAGGGTGCGGTTGACGATATTATGTTTTCCAGGGGCTGGGTAATTGCCCAGGTGCTTGGTAACGATATCTATCAGGTCCGCCTGAAGGTTGATGGGCCTGACCCACAGTGGCAATGTGATTGCCCTGTTGGCGAGGATGGTTTGTTCTGCAAGCACTGTGTGGCAGTGGCTCTGGCATGGCTGGAGCGTACTCAAAGTGGGGAAGCGGACATGGACGAAGCCGAAAAACTTCGCCAATACCTCAACAAACAGAAAAAAGATATATTAATAGAGCGGCTTATTATGGCCACTGAACAATATCCTGAGTTTCGTCAGCGGCTCAAAGCTGATATGACGGTTAATACCGATACCCTTAATATCAAGGAAATAAAACAGGATATCCGGAAAGCGTTAACTGCTCGTGGTTTCATCGATTACCGGCGTATGCGACATTTTCTCGCCAATATACAGCCAGTGGTGGGTCTGCTGCAAAGCCTGGTAGATCAGGGCCGTACAAAAGAAGTCTTGCCTTTGCTGCAATACGCCATGGAACTGGGATTAAAGAATCTGGAAAATACCGACGATTCTGATGGAGGCTTCGGTGAGCTGCTCAGTGACTTGTCCATGGCCTATTACGCAGCCTGCATGCAGGCACAACCTGAGCCTATAAGCTTTTCCAGGGATTTCTTTAAACTGCGCGTACTCGATGACTGGGGTTTTTTCTCATTGCAAGCTTATCTGGATGTGCTGGGCGAGAATGGCCTGGCGGAATATCGCCAACTGGTACAAAAGCAGTGGGACAATGTGCCAGAAAAAAAATCTGGAAAAAAAGGCGACAGCTACTACGGGCAACACTTTAAGATTAAAAACCTGATGGAAGAACTGGCCAAACATGATGATGATATAGACGCTCTTGTGGAGATCAAGGGGCGTGACTTGTCTAACGTGTACGCTTACACCGATATTGCCCGCACACTGTTTGAAGCCAAACGAAAACTGGAAGCCATCGGCTGGGCTGAACGTGGATACAAGGCTTTTCATAATGAGCGTAAACATGGGTTGACTGAATTCTTGATCATGGCTTACCACAACACAGGAAGACATGCGGATGCAGAAAAAATAGCCTGGAATGAATTCCGGCAATCACTTATTTTTCGAGACTACCAAATCTTGAAGAAAAGCGCGTTAAAGAATAAGCACTGGCCAGAGTGCCAACAAAAAGCCAGGACGTTATTACACGAGCAACTCAAAAAGGAATCAGATCAACCAGAGCGAAAAAGCCCGTTTTATACATACAAGCTATCAATGTTGAATGTATTGCTCGAAATATTGCTATGGGAGAAAGAAATCGACGAAGCCGTAGCGCTCATGAAACAGCATGGTTGCCCACTGCATTTCACAGAGCGCATCGCCATTGCCTGCGAGAAAAACCACAAACAGGAATCCATTAATCTCTATCAGCAGGAAATTGAATACCTGATTGACAGGCGCAATAACGATAGCTACGAAAAAGCGGCACAATTGGTAAAAAGAGTAAGCGGCTTATACAAACAGCTCAGAAAGAAATCAGAATATGAAGCTTATGTGGCTGATATAAGAACCAGGCATAAGGCGAAAAGGAATTTTATGAAATGTTTGGCTGGGATTATGAAATAGTTTTGAATGTAGGCTAGCTGTAAGCAAATGCGAAACTGGAATTTAATATATGAGCAGCCATAAAAGAATACATTGCTCACTTAAAGCAAGATGATAATGGCGATTAGTTAATACACTACCTTTAAGAGTGTTTTCAGCGAGTAGGTCTAATAGACGCTGAAATGGCGATGGGGTTCGATAGTGATAATTGGGAAAATAGTTCAATATTTAATCACACCGCTACTTTAAAACAAGCCCATATGTCAGATCGGAGGAAACAATAAATGCGAGTTTTGTTTTAACTCCGGTATTATCTGTACTTGAAGCGATACTGCCAATATTCGTTATTCCTTTAGTTGTCAATTAAATTTTTTCACTTTTCTAAAATCAACGACTTCGTTAAAACCATGATAATCACTGTTGCTTTGAATATCTGCCTGATATTTCTTTATTGCGTCAATAAACTCGTTGTCAATTGCTTTACCTTCCCAGGTTGTAATGAGAAGCATGGATTTTTTATCTATGACGTGTTTGGCTGGCATAATTTTTATACAGAGTGCTAAGTTAAACGGCGAGCTTCTTTTTGTTCGTCCGAGCTGTGCGTTTTTTTGCACAGTGATTTAAACGCATTGTATGCGCTTTATAGGTTTGAAGTAAATTGTTCTTTTTCACCTGGGAATTTCTCATATAATTTGTTGTGGGATTCAAATGAGAATTCATCACTTCTAATGGTGTAGTCTTTCACTCAGGTTATTAACATTTCTAAGTATTTATTTTGTTCCTCTATTGAAGCATATTTATGAGGCTCCCATGGTCTTTTCTTGCAATTATTAATGCAAGTCTCAATTCCGGGATTAAGAAAAATAATTTTGCTTGCTTCTTTTGTTGCAACACTCAATAAATCTGTGTAACAACCTTCAATTACCCACTTAGAGTTTATGTTTAAAAACTCATTTATATCGATTGTGCTTTCTTCTATAGCCCTTCTCTCAGGAGGATTTGTGTTTTTCCATGCTAGTGTATCTAAGTCCAGGTGTGGTAAATTATATTTAGCAGAATATTCTTTTGCTAATGTCGTTTTTCCAGAGCCTGAATTACCAAAAATTACAATTCTTTTCATTTTTGATTTTACGCATAACGATCAAGCTAACGGGCGCGGTGATTTTTTCGCGTCCGGTTTGAACGCCTTATAGTTTGACTGTTTGTTCGTC
>JBLYYN010000259.1:0-3487 GCA_048550535.1 Gammaproteobacteria bacterium | reverse complement strand
GGTCAGTGGTGAGTTCGCGGCCATCTATTTTCATGGACACATTTTACTATAGATTGAATAAATAATGTATTCTTTTTTATGGATCCGTTAGTAAGTCGAGAATCAGAGCTTAAAAACAGGATAACTGCCCCGGCAATCCCTGCCGGGGCATAGCCCTTCCTTTGCATGACAACTTATCCTTGTGCTCCGGTTCTTCCTGATCCGGCATAGATGCATTGTGTAACAGGTAATTTAAAACGGGTATCAGCAAAAGTAGTGAGTTGTTGTCAGTGTGGTGTCC
Source organism: Gammaproteobacteria bacterium (assembly GCA_048550535.1). Classification (GTDB taxonomy): domain Bacteria; phylum Pseudomonadota; class Gammaproteobacteria; order SZUA-229; family SZUA-229; genus CBDULX01. Next base: position 3,207 of record JBLYYN010000259.1, on the reverse strand, counting down.
ATTATTCTGTAGGATTATTCTGACGTGCTGTATTGGAATTAATCGGACGCTTCAGGCGGGGTATTTTTGAGTCCAAATAAAAAACCCCAGCATCCGATGCCGGGGTCTTGAGCATTCCATGGCCCTTGGTGATTGAGTTTGGCTCAGTAGCTTATCCTTATGGTCCAGTGTACATCCCTGTACAGTTGTTTTTCCTTCAGTTCCATTTCCATGTAATATCCTTACCAGCTACGTCCTAACAGTCCATGAGTCCCTATAAAGCCAAGTCCTTATGTCCATGACTGTAGTATGCATGAAGGCATGGCGGAGAATCATCAGCATTTAGGGTCACTTGCTGTCAGAAAAACGAGCATATACTTGTAGGGAAAATCCTACAAAATGGATTTGAGATAAAGAATAAGCCATGAGTCAGCTGTTTCCCGATATTGAGCCTTATGCTCGCCATTCCCTGGTTGTGTCTGATGTCCATACTCTGTATGTCGAGGAGTCTGGAAATCCGCAGGGTATTCCTGTCGTTTTTTTGCATGGTGGACCAGGGGCTGGATGTGAAGCGGTGCATCGGCGATTTTATGATCCTGGCCTCTATCGCATAGTACTATTCGATCAGCGAGGTTGTGGTCGCTCTACCCCGCATGCCGAACTAGACGGTAATACCACCTGGGATCTGGTGGCGGATATGGAGAAAATACGTGCCTATTTGGGCGTTGAACAATGGGCGATTTTTGGGGGCTCCTGGGGCTCTACCCTGGCCCTGGCCTATGCCCAGACCCATCCGCTGCAAGTGCTGGGGTTGGTATTGAGGGGGATCTTCCTGACCCGAGATCAGGATATACACTGGTTTTATCAGCAGGGCGCCAGCCAGTTGTTTCCCGATTACTGGCAGGATTTTATTCAGCCAGTGGTTGAGCATGAGCGTCATGATATGGTGAATGCCTACTATCGATTACTAACTTCCGATAACGATCAGGTTCAAATGGCGGCAGCCCAGGCCTGGTCGGTGTGGGAAGGGCGTACTGCCAATATTACCCAGAATCCTCATGTGGTGGCCCATTTCAGTGATCCTCGGTCGGCGCTAAGTATTGCCCGTATCGAGTGTCATTATTTTGTTAATGATAGTTTTCTACAGCCGAATCAGTTGTTGAATAACATGGATCGCATTCGACATATCCCCGGTTATATCGTGCATGGTCGCTATGATGTGATCTGCCCTCTACAACAGGCCTGGGATTTGCACCAGGCATGGCCTGAGTCGAATCTGGAAATATGTCCGGTGTCAGGTCATTCGGTGCTGGAGCCGGAAATCACCCAGGCCTTGCTAGCGGCAGTGACCGATCTGGCGCAGAGGCTGGGGTCATGATCGCCCTGATACAGAGGGTGATACAGGCCAATGTGCTGGTGGATAATAAAGAAATTGGCAGTATTCAAGGTGGATTGCTGGTGTTACTGGGGGTGGAAAAAGGCGACGGACAGGTGCAGGCACAGAGACTGGTTGAACGCATTCTGGGGTATAGAGTTTTTGAAGATGAGCAGGGTAAGATGAACCTGAGCCTGAAGGATACCCAGGGTGAATTATTGCTGGTACCGCAATTTACCCTGGCTGCCAACACCGATAAAGGTATGCGGCCCAGTTTTTCTTCCGCTGCCGCGCCTGATGAGGGACGTTTCTGGTTCGAACAGGTGGTTGAACTGGCTCGTCAGTCGTTGCCGGTGGTTGAAATAGGTCAGTTTGGTGCGGATATGAAGGTGGGCCTGGTCAATGATGGGCCCGTGACCTTCTGGTTGCAGACCCATTGATGGTTTGAAATCCCTAATTTCATCACGGTTATAGTGCTTGACAGAAAATCATTATGGCGTTTATAAAGAGTGTAGCTCAGATGGGTCTGGCATCATTATTATAAAATCACCGGCCCTTCTGTCCCCCCGGAGTAGTTCACCACGGATGGCGATGATAACCGATGGGTCAAGGGTATAGAGGGCTTTTCCGATTGTATCTGATCCATGAAACAGGAGGTAGTTAATGAGCGATAAACCCAATTTTAAATGTATGGTATCTTTTTTCTGGACCAACGCCCTGGTGGTTGGCTTGCTGGAACTGTTGTTATATTCCTTTATTGACCCGGCTGATATTGCCGCCGCAATGATGCTGGATGTTGATCCTGGCGTATTCAGGATCAAAACCTATATCTTTACTTATGTATTTTTCTGGTTGATGTTCAATGCATCGACCTTCCTCAACTGTTACTTTGCCCAACTCAGGCATAATAAATACTTACAAGATGACTAGGGATGCTCTGATCAAGTCATGATGAATTTATGCGGGTTAAAAGCGTCCAGATTTCCCCCGATTACGTTGCAATAGAATAACTACCGCCTCGCTTGGTGAAAAATCTAAACACTTTTATCGCAGCCTGCTACAACCAGACTTAACCAGGGGTTCCCTGGACACTGAGATAGCTGGGATTTTGTACTTTTGGCCTAAAGTTATAAACTGAAATACCTTTGTTTGGCTCATGAAGTTACTGTTTCAATGGTGTTTGCGGGTTATATCGTTGGGCATTCCAGTGTATCCTATGGACATTTCTATTACTGTTTAGTGGAGATTTCTTGAATGGCCGACAGAACCGCTGAGGTCAAGCGCGATACCCTGGAAACCCAGATTCATGTCAGTGTGAATCTGGATGGCAGCGGCAACTCCAGTTTTAAAACCGGAGTGCCTTTTCTCGAGCACATGCTCGATCAGGTAGCGCGCCACGGTATGATTGATCTGGATATTCAGGCCAATGGGGATTTACACATCGATGCCCATCACACGGTGGAAGATATCGGTATCGCTTTGGGTCAGGCCTTTGCCAAAGCAGCGGCGGATAAAAAAGGCATTCGTCGCTATGGCCATGGTTATGTGCCACTGGATGAAGCGCTATCACGAGTAGTGATCGATTTTTCCGGGCGCCCCGGGCTAGAGTTTCATGCCGATTTTCCTAGAGCTTCCATCGGTGGTTTTGAAGTTGATCTGTTCTTCGAATTCTTCCAGGGTTTTGTCAATCATGCCCAGGTGACCTTGCATATCGATGCCATCCGCGGACGTAATTCTCACCATATTGCCGAGACCATCTTCAAAGCCTTCGGCCGTGCTCTACGCATGGCGCTAGAAGCTGATCCCCGTATGCAGGGCATTTTGCCATCGACCAAGGGTGCTCTATAGGTGTC
>JBLYYN010000258.1:0-2942 GCA_048550535.1 Gammaproteobacteria bacterium | reverse complement strand
CTTTGCAGTTTACTGGGCATTGTTGATCTGTAGGGTAAATCCGACAGGGAAGTCGGATTTAGTTTTGTTGAGCAGGGATGCGAATCAAAACGACCCGTTAAAGAATATTGATTTAATTAGTATAAGACGCTGTGTCTAAATAGAATGTTATCAATGCCCAGGTACCGAAGGGTAAACTGCCTTGGGGCGGCTTTTTTTGGTTACTTTTTTCAGCTGCTGGAAAAAAGTAACTCGCCAGCGGGCGAAACCAGTGTAAAAGTTAATGCATAAAATCAATAAAATAACTGGATGCTAAGTAAAGAAGATTAGGTATAAATAACTACTTCTTCGTAAAAACCTTCTCAATCCTCTCCTTTACCATCTCCACCTTAATTAAATGTAAGGCCTCCGGGTTCCGTACCCGCTTGCCCCATTTCGCCTCATCCACAGTTTGTCCATATTCGAGTTTTAGCGCTTCCGGGTAGACGTTTACGGTGTTGTCCAGGTTGCTATAGGGTCCGGTTCGGTAGGGATTGGAGGTGGCAAACAGGCCGATCACCGGAACCCCCATGGCATTGGCAATATGCATGGGCCCGGTATCCGGGGCAATGACCAGTTTTGATTGTTGATAAATCGCAGTCAGTTGTTTCAGGCTGGTTTTACCTACCAGGTCCAGTGGTGGGTGCTGGCACTGGCGACTGATTTGATTGGCGTAGTCGATTTCCTCAGCCGCCGGGCCGCCGGTGAGTACGCAGGCCAGGGCGTGCTGTTCAAACAGGTAATCAATAATCTCAGCGTAAGCATCGACCTGCCAGTTACGCCAGTTCATGGCCCGGTTGCTGGTGCAGGGGTTGATTGCCACATAGTTGCCCAGTCCCGCAGTGTGCTGTCTGGCAAAGTCCAGGTCCTCATCGGGAATGGGAATACCCCATTCAAGCACGGGCTGTTCAATGCCAAGTGTGCGGGCGAAGTCGAGAAAGCTGTCCAGTACATGTTGACGATTCTGCTGTGACTTAATTTTGTGGTTTACAAACAGTCGTTGCAGGTTTTTTGTGCGAGCTTTATCAAAGCCCAGGCGTATCCTGGCTTTTACGCAGAGGCTGGCCAGGCTGGCACGTAGGGATATCTGCATATGCAGCAACACATCGAAACGATGATATTTCAGGTGACGATACAGTTCGACGTAACCCTTAATGCCGGATGATTTGTTGAAAATAATAAACTCAAGGCCGGGGATATCTTTCACCAGTTGATATTCCAGCGATCCGATGATCCAGGTGATTTTGGTTTCTGGCCATTGCTGTTGTATGCTGCGCAGGGTGGGAAGCGCGTGGGTGACATCCCCAATCGCAGATAGACGTAATATACAAATACTCTTGGGTGGTGTTGTCAGTGGTAAAGACATGGGATAAAAATTCACAGCTTGTTCGTTCTGGAAACTGCTACATCCTATATGATGCGTCTCTGATTTCAAAGCCGAATCAAAGCCTGTTTGATCCACAGTGGTTGCAACAACATGCGCAGCTAAAACACATTGCCCATGGTCGCGGTGAAGCCTGGTTTGTGGATTATGAGCAACAGCATTGGGTATTACGCCGTTATATGCGGGGTGGTCTGGTGGCGAAATTCAATAAAAGCCATTATTTTGCCGCCTCTATGAATCAGACTCGTGCCTGGAAAGAATGGCAGTTGTTAGCAGAACTGTATGCGGCGGGTTTGCCAGTACCACGACCGGTAGCGGCCCAGGTTTGCTGGCGAGTTATAAATACCGGCTTTTATCAGGCTTACCTGTTGTTGGAAAAAATCCCCGGTGCAAAAACATTGTCCGAACGCCTTCAGCTAGAAGCGCTGGATGAAGTTGTGTGGAATGATATTGGCAGGGTGGTTCGTCAGTTTCATGATCAGGGTGTTTATCATGCCGACCTCAATGCTAATAATATTCTGTTTAGTGATGCAGGAAAAATTTACCTGATTGATTTTGACCGTGGGGATATGAGAGAGCCTGGCACATGGAAGCAAGAAAATATTTCACGCTTACATCGTTCGCTGACTAAGTTGAAAGGAATTCATGGTGTTTATCATTTTACAGACTCAGACTGGCAGACCCTGTTAACGGGTTACAGTGTGTAGTCATGGAGATATTTGGCGTTGATTTTTTTCATGATGAGGTGGTTGGTGGTACAAATAGCTTCAAAATCGGTAAAATTCTCCATCAGACAAATTCACAATATGAGTAGAGCAAATTCAGATGGGTAGAAGTTTTGAAAATCGTAAGGCGTCCATGGCAAAGACCCAGGGTGCCAAGTCCAAGTTGTATGCCAAATACGGTAAAGAGATTTATGTATGCGCTAAAAACGGTGGCGCCGACCCCAGTGCTAACCTTTCATTACGTCGTTTAATCGAAAAAGCAAAAAAAGACCAGGTGCCGGCCCACGTCATCGATCGCGCCCTGGAAAAAGCTCAGGGTGGGGGTGGTGAGGATTATGCCACGGCTCGTTATGAAGGCTTTGGGCCCGGCGGCTGCATGGTGATAGTCGACTGTCTGACCGATAACAATAACCGCACCATCACCGATGTGCGTCAATGTTTTGTTAAAAATGATGCCAAGATCGGAGCCCCCGGTGCCGTGGCGCATATGTTCGATCACCAGGCGGTGTTTGCGTTCAAAAGTGATGATGAAGACGCCATACTGGAGCTGCTGATGGAGGCGGATGTCGATGTGGCTGATATCGAAAGTGAAAATGGCATGATTACCGTATTGGCACCTCACACCGAGTACTACAAGGCAAGGACGGCATTGACTGATGCGATGCCTGAGCTTGAATTCGACATCGAAGAAATTACCTTTGTGCCGCAGACCACGACTAAAATCACCGGTGAAGATGTTGAGGTGTTCGAGAAGTTTATGGACATGTTAAATGATTGCGACGATGTGCAGGATGTTTATCATAATGCTGAGATTG
>JBLYYN010000257.1:0-13413 GCA_048550535.1 Gammaproteobacteria bacterium | reverse complement strand
GCAAATAGTCGACTTTACATGCCTTGCTGCCCAGATGCACATCGGAAATCCACACTGCTCTATATGACAGTCGGTTCATTCGCGTAACAGTGTCCATACCAAGACCCCATACAAATAAATTTGGATACTGGATAGTAATTGTGACAACTGCACGTAAAACTTGCTAAATTTTTATGACAAGAAAACACAAACGGTCAATTCAATAGCTTCGTGCTATATCCTAAAGATGCAATGGCCGCATTTATTAATATACTTTCTAAATTATTTTAACAAATCCGTCATCCTCACTCGATATGCTCATCAATCTGTAACATTGGTTTTTTATTATGCACAAAATTTTCTATTTATTATCCATAGCATGGATTCTCTGCCTCAGCCTTTCTGTCAATGCATATACCCTGGCAAATCAGCAGCTCGAGCAGATCATTACTTTAGATGACCAGACTCAGTTGACATTAAATGGTGCTGGCATACGAAAAAAATATTTTATCGACATCTACATCGCCGCACTCTACCTCGAAACCCCAACAAAAGACCTTAATAAAATCCTCTATAGCAATAATCGCATACGCATTAGCTTATTTTTTTTATACGACACAGTCAGTGCCGAAAAACTCAGAGAAGGCTGGTTAGATGGTTTTATCGACAACAATGCGCCATACCACCTGGCCACAATGCAAACGCGCCTCAACAGATCACTGGGTTTATTACAGACCATGCACAGTGGCGACAGGCTTTATCTGGATTATATTCCTGACCAGGGCACTTTTCTAAGTATCAACGATGCCAGCAAAGGCTTTATCCCAGGACGAGATTTTTTCCAGGCTATCCTGAAAATATGGCTTGGCGAAAAGCCGGCCTATCCCTCATTAAAGGAGGCCATGCTCGGCATCTAGGGAGCTCTGAACACACCTGTAACTGGGGCCACGGCAACAAGCACTGTTACAGCTGGAACTGCTGGATATATTCGCCAAAACTATGCTCTATGCCATTGGCGAATCACTGGAACAAATTAAACACCTGTTCCAGCCTTATTTTGCTGCTTGACCTCAACCGGTAAACGCACCCACGGAAGCCAGATAAACCCGTTCCTGTTCACTACTGTCACGATTCAGAATGGCATTGCGGTGTGGAAAACGACCAAAACGTATAACTATGTCGCGATGATGTCGAGCAAATTTTGCATTCTCATCCAGTCCCGCTGTTTCAAAACAACTAACTGACAAATTCTGATCCTGTATATTTTCACTGTGCATGAGTGGCATATATAAAAATGCCAGCTGCTGTTTAGGGATTGATTTATCAAATCCTTTATCAATTGCGTATCGAGCCACTATTATGGCTTGTTGCTCTGTTGAAAAACTTTCAGCCTGACCTCGAAACATATTGAGGGGCAACTGATCAAGAATGATAATCAGGGCCAGGCAACCTTGAGCAGATTCCATCCAGTGATTAAGCCGACCATCTCTGGCAGATTGCCACAAGACTTCATATCTATTCCTGATTTGTTCATCAATCACATCAGTGGAATTAAACCAGTGTCTGGACATATTATCGGAATACCAGTAATCAATTATTTCGTCTATTTGACTGGACATAGAATTCTATCCTTATTGGTATAAGTGATTACACTGGCTGACAGAATAAACTTCTAATTCAATATGATCAGACATTGGTCTGGAACCTGTGAGCCATTAGCAACTATACGTTTTAAATTTAAAAAATAAAATTCTTGAGACAAAAGTTTATGCCCTCGGGTACGCAAAAAAACAAGAATTTTGATTGCCTTTTTCGGCTACTCAGCTGTCACCCTAAGTCCATGTCGATTACCCTTACATACCTGACCAGATGGATCCACTGACTATGATTACGTTTTTTAGGGATTCGGCTTCACAATAGAAATATTAAAATAGCTAGATTTAATAATCTTTGCGTCTGTGCGTCTGTGCTGTTCGAATTAAATGCAGACTTATACATCTGATGATTTAGCTGAATAATCAAGAATTCTCTTAATAAATTTTAGGCACAAAAAAAGCCATAACAAGTAAAACTTGTCATGGCTTTAAATTTAAACCTGAGCAGTAGTTTTGAACTACTGACCTGATTAAATTACAGAGGCGTTACATTCTCTGCCTGCGGGCCTTTCTGACCTTGAGTAACTGTGAACTGGACTTTCTGTCCTTCGCTCAGAGACTTAAAGCCATCGGCTTTGATTGCACTAAAGTGTACAAAGACATCAGGTCCATTTTCCTGCTCTATAAAACCAAAGCCTTTAGAGTCGTTGAAGAATTTTACTGTGCCAGTAACCATATCAGACATATCATTATCCTGTAAAAATTTAACATTAAGAATTGCAGAGAAATACTGGTATTACTTATGAAGTACAGGACGTGATACTACTGGGTAAACATCGCAGAGGTGATCATAAATATTGCCATAACTTCCTATGCATCAAAAACGATTATACGTCAGATACCTATGTCGTCAATAAAAATACCCGGCATTTTAAAAAAAATTCACAAATAACCGGAGCTATATAAGAAAAACCACATGTAATTGATGCATTTTCGCGGTTTTTTTGACCAAAATTACGCATTTATCATAATTTGATTTTAACTATGAGAGATACAACCAACCGATAACACAGGGGTAAATTCATACTAATCGATCAGACAAAAAAAAAGCAGGCCAGGCCCGCTTTTTTTTGGGCAAGGCTTAACGCTTCATAGAATCGAAAAATTCATCATTGGTTTTAGTGGCCTGGAGTCTTTCCAGCATGAACTCCATGGCGCCCAGCTCATCCATCGGATGCAGCACCTTTCTTAGTACCCACATCATCTGTAGCTCTTCAGGACCCATTAACAGTTCTTCGCGACGTGTTCCCGAAGCATTGATGTTGATCGCAGGATAAATCCGTTTTTCACTAATGCGACGATCCAGATGGACTTCCATATTGCCCGTGCCCTTGAATTCTTCGTAAATAACTTCATCCATCTTGGAACCGGTGTCGACCAGAGCTGTGGCCAGTATGGTAATACTGCCACCTTCCTCAATATTACGTGCGGCACCAAAGAAACGTTTGGGGCGATGCAGGGCATGGGCATCAACACCACCGGTGAGCACCTTACCCGATGAAGGAATCACGGTATTGTAGGCACGCGCCAGACGGGTAATCGAATCCAGCAGTATTACTACATCTTTTTTATGCTCGACCAGACGTTTGGCTTTTTCGATCACCATCTCTGCCACCTGTACATGGCGGCTGGCGGGTTCATCGAAGGTACTGGACACCACTTCACCACGCACCATACGCTGCATCTCCGTAACCTCTTCAGGGCGCTCGTCGATGAGCAGTACAATCAGGTAACAGTCGGGGTGGTTGGATGCGATGGATTGCGCCAGGTTACTCAGCATCATGGTCTTACCGGCTTTTGGTGGTGATACGATCAGTCCACGCTGCCCCTTACCAAAGGGCGCCACCAGGTCAATGATGCGGGCAGTAATGTCTTCGGTGCTGCCATTGCCGCGCTCTACTTTCAAGCGATCCTGAGGATGTAAGGGCGTCAGGTTTTCAAAAGCCACCTTGTTGCGGGCACTTTCCGGTGTGTCGTAATTGATGGAATCAACCTTGAGCATGGCAAAATAACGCTCACCGTCTTTGGGTGGCCTTATCTTGCCAGCCAGGGTATCACCGGTTCTCAATCCAAATCGTCGAATCTGACTCGGCGATACGTAAATATCATCGGGTCCAGCAAGGTAAGAACAGTCCGCCGATCGCAGAAAACCAAAACCATCCTGGAGAATTTCCAGAACACCATCACCAAAAATATCTTCGCCATTTTTGGCATGGGCTTTGAGTATTGCAAAAATAATATCCTGTTTCTTCACCCGGGACAGGTTTTCCAGTTGCATGGATTGGGCGATTTCAACTAGCTCAGCAGGGGATTTTGTTTTGAGTTCAGTAAGATTCATAATGAAAAGATTCAGAAAGGATTAGATTAAAAAAATGAATGGATTATTAGTTCTTGGTCGATTATACAGGCCGGAACGGCCCGTTTCTTATGCTATATCAAATTTGCGCTGGCACGCATTGACAAAAGGACTCTAGCACGATTAATGCAGGCCGTCCAGTTATAAACGACCTGCACACAGTTTTATAGATTACTATCCAGAAATGCAGTCAGCTGGGATTTCGACAGGGCTCCGACCTTGGTCGCCTCCACATCACCACCCTTGAATAACATCAGGGTTGGTATTCCACGAATGCCGTATTTGGGGGGTGTGCCAGGATTTTCATCGATATTTAATTTGGTTATTTTGATTTTACCATCATATTCACTGGCAATCTCTTCCAGGATTGGCGCAATCATTTTGCATGGACCACACCAGTCAGCCCAGTAATCAACCAGTACAGGCACGTCTGATTGGATTACATCATTTTCAAAACTGTCATCAGATACATGAACAATTTCACTCACCTTGCATAACCTCCAGATTCGCATGTGACCCGAATACATCCATTTTTAGTTAAATTAACCGAGGGAAAACTCAGGAATGGATAAGACGGATTTGGGTAATGTTTATATAACAAATTGTTAATATAGTAGATTACATATTAGCTGTTTTATTGACTTTGTACAGCATAAAGGCAAGATTTTCCAGCCCGTTAATATTCTATGACCTATTTTAATGTCTGTAGCTGCTTGAAAGGGATAAAAACAAATGAATGCTGACCTGTATCAAGAAAAACATACTGATAGAAAAACATGAAAAAGTGGGACTTTATTCGCTTTACATAGTAGATTAGGTCAAACCAACATGTTACAGAGCATATGAGCACACATTTAACGGATCAAAAATTCAGCGATTTCCCCCTCGACACCAGCATCATTAAAGGTCTGAGCGATGCGAATTTCCTTCAATGCACACCGATACAGGCAGAAACCCTGCCCGTAGGCCTGCAGGGTAAGGATATAGCCGGACAGGCACAAACCGGTACCGGTAAAACCATTGCCTTCCTGGCGGTGTTATATCACCACCTGCTGACCCATGCTGGCTCGGATAAGCGACGCCCCAATCAGCCCAGAGCCCTGATCCTGGCACCTACACGTGAACTGGCTATCCAGATACATAAAGATGCTGAGCTCATTGGGCAGCATACCGGTCTCAGCCTGGGCCTGGTCTATGGTGGTACCGATTATGACAAGCAGCGCAAAATGCTGACTAATGGCATAGACATCCTAATTGGCACCCCTGGCCGGCTGATCGATTACTTCAAACAACATGTTTATGATTTAAAAGCCATACAGTCTCTGGTGCTGGACGAAGCCGACCGTATGTTCGATCTTGGCTTCATCAAGGACATTCGTTATCTAATTCGCCGCTGCCCACCCCCTGAACAACGCCTGAGCATGTTGTTCTCCGCCACCCTGTCTTACCGGGTACAGGAGTTGGCCTATGAACAGATGAATAACCCCCAGCATGTGATGATCGAGGTGGAAAAACGCACCGCCGATAAAATCGAAGAAAGGGTCTACTACCCGGCCAATAATGAGAAAATACCCTTGTTAATTGGCTTACTGCAATCGGAACGACCCAGCCGCAGCATTATTTTCATTAACACCAAACGCACGGCTGAAACTATCTATGCCTGGCTCAAAGGCAACCATTTACCATCGGCTTTATTATCCGGGGACATCCCGCAGAAAAAGCGTCAAACCCTGTTGAAAAGTTTTGAAGACGGTGAATTCAATATATTGGTGGCCACCGACGTAGCCGCCCGTGGACTGCATATTCCCGCAGTCAGTCATATATTCAATTATGACATGCCGCAAATGGCGGAAGACTATGTACATCGCATTGGACGTACCGCCCGTGCTGGTGCCAGCGGTCATGCCATCAGCTTTGCCTGCGAAGACTATGCCCACACCCTGCCCGAAATCGAGGAATTCATCGGCCACAGCATTCCCAATATCCCGGTGACGACTGAAATGCTGGCCAAGCCTGAGCCCGCCGCCAAAATTGAACGCCACCACTCCCCCAGAAAAAATGCCTCGCAAAAACCATCCCGCCCCCGTCATCACTCTCACAAAAAGGACAGTGGACAGGGCAGCTCCCATAAACAAAATAGAAAATCAACTACTGGACATTAATACCCTGAACAGCTCATGGCCTGGATAACGATAACAAACCTAAGCCTGGATAGCCTGTATACCAGGCCCGCTATGGATTGCTTACCTAACGAATTTTTATATCACTGAATTTTCGGTCTGGCGCAGCCTGTTCAGGCCGGCTGGCTTTATCCCTGGACTCCGGGATGGTTTTTTTCAGGCTGGACTGGTAACGAGTCGGGTATAACACCTCGGTAACCCGGGCAGCAGCATTGACGAACAGCTCCTTGGGAAACTTACGGCAGTGATCTTTGAGCCAGTTCTGCACCATGGTGAATTCATTCTCACCCAAAATATCGTAGGTGTTAGGCATAATGACATTAAACGCCGAAAAATATCCGATTAACCAGTTGATATAATAATCATATTCTCCACCACCCTGTTGTTCAGCAACCAGATACTGAGCACAGGGTTCTGAACCTGCGGCATACACCGCATAGCCATGCTCAAAATCCCGCGCCTGAACAAAAGTTTGTTGCAATAAAAATAGAGTAACCAGCAGTAAACGTTTCATGTCGCACCTGAAGCCAGTGATTACCCACAATAATAGTTCAAGCAGAATCGTTGGTAATAGATTGTATCGAAATAATTGCATCCGACCGATAATCAGACTATTGTCTGACAATGGACGTGCTGGAGCAACTATGAGCGAACACAGCAAACCTGAACTGAAAATCTCAGTCATCAGTGATTACATCTGTCCGTTCTGCTTCATCGGCCACCGGCGATTGAATAGTCTGCGCCATGAGTTTGATCTAAAAATCAACTGGTGCCTGGTTGAAATACACCCGGACACTCCGCTCGAAGGTCAACCGGTGACACTGCTGAATTATACTGATGATGCCTGGAATAGCCTGCTGAGCAACCTCAGACTCCTGGCGCGTGAAGAAAACATCCAGCTTTCTGAATACACCACCTGTGCCAATTCAAGAAAAGCCCTGCTACTGGCTGAGTGGGCCAAATCACTTGGGGCTGAGTATTTTTATCCTCTGCATGAGCGCCTGTTTGAAGCCTGCTTTGTTGACGGCCTTAACATCGGTGACGAACAGGTATTACGCACTCTTGCCGCTGACTGTGATATCCCCAATTCCGTGATTTCAGATGCCTGGAACGATCCTTATGCCAATGGGCCTGCTGAATCCATTCCACAGCCTCTATTACCCTATCTGCAATACGCGGCGGCCATACAGGCCAGCAGCGTTCCTACATTCGTCATCGGCAAGGAGATATTCACTGGCGTAGTGGATAAAAAAATGCTACTTCAGGCGGCCCAGAGCCTGACATCCGGGTAAAATTTGACTATTCTTATTAGTCTAAGCACTTTAAATCGGTACTATTACACCCAATGAATTTCCCCGACAGTGATTTCTGGAATTACTCTATTCAGGTCTATCAAATCCCACAAGTCGAACAAGCTTGTCTGGGCCTGCAAAACACATTCGCGGCCGATGTCAATCTGTTGCTGTACTGTTGCTGGGCCGGGGAAAACAAGGTGCAATTAAGCCTGGACAATATCCAGCAGCTGATAACGACAGCTCAGCCCTGGCAGAACATTATTCAGCCATTGCGAGATTCAAGGCAACTGCTGAAGAATGAAGTGACCGCCCTGGACAATAGAATAGCTATAGAAACCAGTAACAACCTGAAAGAGATGGAACTGAATGCCGAGCACATGTCGCAACTGGCGATTGAAAAAGCCTTAGACCTGACATCCATGCAACAGGCCAGGGCTCCGAGCAGTCACTATGCCAGCAACAACACCGCATTGTATTTGTTGCAACTGGATTCAGTAGCGTCACTGAGTGAAGTGAGCGAATTATTAACACAATTACTGGATGCTATTTATCAGGACCCTGAAACCATACAATCAACACTGATGACTATGGCTTAATAATCTTCCTCAATACCTAGCAGAGCATTTTTCAGGCCCTGTTTCACCGGTGAATCACCCAACCAGATTTTCATTACTGCCGCGGAAAAATCGCTACCCTCGATCATGGTTCCTGGCCTGTTCTTTATAGTCACCCGAGTACCCCTGCCAGGCAGAAAATCCAGTAAAATACTATCGCCCTGTTTAACCGTTTCAAACACCTGATTGAACTGATCAATCTTCGGTTTAAGTTTCATATATTCCTGTTTAGTTAAATTACTTTTGAAGCCATCTAACGAAGCAATCACCAGATTATCATTTACTACTTCATCATATAAAAAATGCATATGGATTCGTTTTGCGCCTTTGTCATTGATGATTTGATCTGGATTATTACTGGTATTCTCCACATAAAGTGCTGCAATATATATTTTAAAAAAGAACTTATAGCGAATACCCACACCATTAAGCTTCAGGGGTGATGCGACCTTTGCAATGGAAATTTGCTCTTCGAACTCCACGCCTGCAAGCTGTCTCGCCTGGACCTGGCCGACCAAAAAGAACAAAATCAGCATGAGCGAAATGGTTTTCATTATTTACTCCTCAAGGCTATGATTAAGAAATTCAAATTTAACTATACTGTTACATAACAGTGCCCAGGACAAAACACTCAAGTGCCTTTAAGCAACGGAATACAAAATAGCTGGATTTACATCTACTACATCATCCTGTCCAGTATACTGACATCTGTACTGGAAGTTCTACATTCAATTACTCTCCATGGTGACATCCGGATCATCAATTTTTATATACCCATTGTTGCCGGGATTTTCTTTGGTTATCTACTGGCCAAAAACCGAGTTCTGAGTCGTACCCTTACCGAGATCGCCACTATTGATGGCTTAACGGGCATTTATAACCGAATGCAATTCAATCACTTACTGGAAACCGAAATCGATCGCAGCAACCGATACGACGGACAGTTTTCAATTATTAGCATGGACATAGATCATTTCAAGCGCATCAATGACCAGTTTGGTCATCAGACAGGGGATAAGGTTTTAATCGATTTCTGCAAGCTGGTGACCAGATGTAACCGATCATCGGATATTTTTGCCCGTTATGGCGGTGAGGAATTTATTATTCTGGCTCAGAATACCAGCCTGGAGAATACACTGCATCATGCGCAACGACTGTGTAGTGAAATTGCACAACATCAATTTGATAAAGTGGTCCATGTCACTTGCAGCTTCGGAGTCACTGAATTTCGCAACAAAAATGACAGTAGCACATCACTACTCAATCGTGCCGATATTGCCCTGTACAAAGCTAAGGAAAACGGCCGCAACCAGGTGGTTACCAGTTAATTTGAAGCCCTTTAATAAAAGACAACTAACAGCCACACCAGAGTCAGGTTCATCAGGGAAAACAGCACTGCGGCAGAGCCCATATCCTTGGCACGTCCACAAAGCTCATGGTGCTCCATTCCAATACGATCCACCACCGCTTCTATGGCAGAATTGAGTATTTCCACAATCAGCACCAGCAGTACACAGGCTACCATCACAGCGATTTCCATCCCCGTATTACCCAACCAGAAGGCCAGCGGAACTAGCACCATGGCCAGCAATAACTCCTGACGGAAAGCCTCTTCGTATTTAAATGCAGCCTTGATTCCCCGCCAGGAAAACAGGCCAGCCATGACAATCCTTTTGATCCCTGTATTACCACTGTATGCCATTGCAGATACCCGTCACCATCAATAGTTAATCTTCCAGCTTGAATGCCAGATCTAGCTGTTTAGCCGCCCGTACTTCATCCAGGCGTCTTACAGGTAGCGTATAGGGTGCACCGTGTAATAAATCCGGATCGCTTTCGGCTTCCTGCTGAATCTGCACCATGGCTTCAATAAAACCGTCCAGTGCATCTTTGGCTTCGGTTTCGGTGGGCTCTATAAGTAAACATTCCGGTACCAGCAATGGGAAGTAGGTGGTTGGTGCATGGTAACCCAGGTCCAGCAAACGCTTGGCAAAATCCATGGCGCTAACACCCAGCTCTTTGGCCTGTTTCTTCAGGGTAATAATAAACTCATGTGAGGCATAACGATCGGGAATGGCGGCCTGGAATCCACGCTTCTTTAATTCAACCATCATGTAGTTGGCATTGAGTGTGGCAAACTCGGCCACCCGCTGCATACCTTCTCGACCCAGCAAACGCATATAAACATAGGCGCGTAACAATACACCGGCATTACCCATGAATGCACTCAGATAACCAATGCTCTGTGGAAGATCCGCTTCGCGCATCCAGCGATAACTACCATTCTCTTTAGTCACCATGGGCAAGGGCAGGAAGGGCTTAAGACGTTTCGATACACCAATGGCACCGGATCCCGGGCCACCACCGCCATGGGGCGTAGAAAAGGTTTTGTGCAGATTGGAATGAATCACATCAAAACCCATATCACCGGGCCGAATCTTGCCCAGAATGGCGTTCAGGTTGGCCCCATCGTAATACAGCAAACCACCGGCCCCATGAATAATTTTCGCAATGGCTTCGATATTGCGTTCGAATACACCCAGGGTGGATGGATTGGTCAGCATCAGGCCGGCCGTTTGGGGTCCCACGGCGGCCGTCAAAGCATCTATATCCACATCACCATTGGCCAGAGTAGGGATCTCTTTCACGGTGTAGCCGCACATGGTGGCTGTGGCCGGATTAGTGCCATGGGCGGCATCCGGTACAAGTATCTCCTTACGATGGTGGTCGCCGTTAGCATAATGGTAGGCACGAATCATGGCCACACCGGCAAATTCGCCCTGAGCACCGGCCATGGGCGTGAGGGAAAAGCCACTCATACCGGTAACTTCACAGAGCATTTCCTGCAATTCATACATACAGGCCATGAAACCCTGACTGAAGTTATTGCTCGCCAATGGATGTCGGGACAGCATGCCCGGCAGCATGGCTGTGGAATTACAAACCCTTGGGTTGTACTTCATGGTACAGGAACCCAAAGGGTAAAAATGAGTATCGATGGCAAAATTCTTCTGCGATAGCGCCGTGTAATGTCTCACCACCTGCCCTTCCGATACCCGTGGCAAACCTGGAGGCTGCTGGCGCAATAAACTCTGAGGTATATCACTGAGTTCAAGATTTACTTCTGGTGCCTGATGGCGGGTTTTACGGCCGTTGGCTGAATGCTCGAAAATCAACATAGTTATTCACCCATAATTGTGGTCAGCTGGCCGACATAGTGCTCAATATCCGATTCGGTGCGCATTTCGGTGGCACACACCAGTAAGGCATTACCCAGATCAGGGTAATCTGCAGACAAATCATAGCCCCCCAGAATATTGCCCTGTTCCAGCTTTTCCAGCACCTCGGACACCGGTTTATCCAGCTGCAATACCGCTTCGTGGAAAAACGGCGTAGCAAACGCAGCTTTCACACCCTTGATCGCGGATAATTTTTCTACCAGCTGCCGAGTATTGTCATGGCACTGGGTCGCCACTTGCTGCAGACCGTAAGGCCCCATAATGGCCATGTGAATAGTGGATGCGGTCACCACCAGACCCTGGTTGGTACAGATGTTCGAGGTGGCCTTGGAACGCCGGATATGCTGTTCACGGGCCTGCAGGGTGAGCACAAAGCCCTCCTTACCATCCAGGTCCACGGTACGACCCACAATTCGACCGGGCATTTGTCGCACATGGGCCTGTTTACAGCACATGAATCCGTAGTAAGGACCGCCGCAAGATAGCGGTGCCCCCATGGGCTGACCGTCACCACAGGCAATATCCACACCCTTGTCTCCCCACTCACCCGGTGGCTTCAACAGTGCCAGACTCAGGGGATTAACAACGGCTATGACCAGCGCTCCATTTTCGTGAGCCCAGTTAGTGAGGCTATCCACATCTTCCAGGGTGCCGAAGAAAGTAGGCTGGGAAATCACCAGTGCCGTGATGTCTTCACCCTCGTAGTCCTTCAGCCTGTCCATCAGAGTCAAACCGGAATCCGCATCGTAGGCCAGATCCTCCAGCTCGATGTGCTGATGCTTGACGATACTATGAGTAACCTTGGTGTATACCGGATTCAAGCTGCGCGGCACCAGAATTTTCCGGGATTTGGATTTGCGATTGGCACGTACCGCCATCAGTACCGCTTCGGCCAGACCGGAGGCGCCATCATAAAGAGAGGCATTGGACACATCCATACCGGTCAATGCGGTCATCATGCTCTGGAATTCATAAATCAGTTGCAAGGTACCCTGGGACGCTTCCGCCTGATACGGAGTATAGGCAGTGTAATACTCACCTCGGGTTGCAATCTGCCACACCGCCGAAGGCACATGATGATCATAGGCACCGGCGCCCAGGAAACACACCGGCTGGCCGTTTTCAGCGGCACGGTCGGTCATCAGGCGAGTCACTTCCATTTCGCTGATACCAGCCGGTACATTATCCAGGCCCTTGATTCTTAGGGGCTGGGGGATTTCATCAAATAAATTCTCGATGCTGTCGACACCAATGGCCGACAGCATATGCTGAATTTCTTCGTCAGTATGGGGAATAAAAGGCATGTTTTTTACAACTCAACTACAATACTTATTCTTCAAGTTCGGCTTCATAGGTACTGGAGTCCATCAACTGGCCCAGTTCATCCTTATCGGAAGGATTGACCTTAAAAATCCAGCCTTCGTCATAGGATGACTTGTTAACGATTTCTGGCTCATCCACCAGGGCTTCGTTGACTTCGGCGATTTCACCGCTAATCGGCATATAAATATCCGAAGCAGCCTTCACCGATTCAATGACACAGCAGGCTTCTTCAGCCGACATGTCGGCACCGACTTCCGGCAGTTCAATATAGACCAGATCTCCCAGGGCTTCCTGGGCATGATCGGTGATACCGACGGTCAGGGTGCCGTCTTCTTCGGTACGTACCCATTCGTGTGATTTGGTGTATCTCAGGTCAGTTGGAATTTCACTCATGGTTGATCCCCTCAAGTCGTCTTAATGCAATTTTTGTTGATTACTCTGTCGTGCTAACAGGGTCGATTATAATGTCAAATGCGATGAAATATAGCGCTATTCAATACAGGATTTTCCTTCACGGAAGAATACGGGCTTCACCACCCGTGCATTGAGTAATTTGCCACGGATTTCAACCTGACATTTCTCAGCTGTTGCAGCCGGCACACGGGCCATGGCAACTGCCTGTTTCAAGCTGGGGGAAAAGCTGCCACTGGTGACTTCACCTTCACCAACACCCTCTACAATCACTTTCTGATGGCTGCGCAACACACCCTTGTCCTGCAATAACAGTCCCACCAGTTTCTGTGTTACACCCGCCTGTTTTTCGGCCTGCAAT
>JBLYYN010000256.1:0-3226 GCA_048550535.1 Gammaproteobacteria bacterium | reverse complement strand
GTTTACGTAATACGATTTCATGTTTGTTGTTATAGGCGAAATATTCACGACCGGTTTCATGTTCGTTCTCATCATAGGTTTCAAGATAACCACTGCTCTCTGCTTCAATCCAGGCGAATGGGGTGCCGGGTTTGAGCTCGCAGAAGTTATACATTTCAATTTCAGGATAGAGATTAATCGTGGCGTCATCGGCAAATCCGAATGAGTAGCCTTCGGGTATCATCACCCGTGCGACTGTGTGGTAAAGATTAATATTTTGCTGGGCTTCGGTGGGTAGTTGTGGCAGATTCATCACCCTGTTCAGATAGCGAGTGGCATGGAGCACACCATCCATTTCTCCCGACTGACCGCATTCCAGGGTCACCGCTGGACAGAACTCGGCAAACGCCGCCGACTGCACACCCTTGGGACTGGTGAAATAGACCACGATATCGCTGAACATGCCGGCCAGGCTCAGGTAACGGTTATCCAGTAGATTGATACAGCCATAATGGGGATTGCGGCCGGTATTGTTATGAATATCGATACTGGCGAAAGGCTGTCGCTCACGCATGATGTCAGTGACCTGTTTCATCATATGGGCTTCGGCCAGGTAATGCTCGTGGGTACCCGGCCAGATCCGGTTATAGTCAATCTGTCTTTCCAGTCTACGTTGACCGGTGACCGCAGCTTCTGTATTGCCGATAAAAATCGACAGACTTCTGGGTAGCTTCTGGTCTTTATAATCGTTTAACAGGTTTTGCAGAGCATAAAAGCCGGTGGTTTCATTACCGTGGAGCAGAGTCGAAATAAACAGCGGTTGTTCGATCTCACCCTGTAGATGAATCAGGCTTGGTTTTTGCAGAATGTCGTGCAAGTGCTCGACCTTGCAGCTTAAGAAGCCCTCGGGCAGTTGGTCAATTTCATTAAACATTTTATCGGCTCACAAAATCCCACTGATGAACGGGTTCATGGCTTTGCTGATTGGCGTAATAAGTTCGGGTCATAGTTGCCATATCTGTTCCCTGTTGTTCGATGAATTTGCGCTGCCATTGACTACCGGTCTGCTGTGATTCCATGCGGGCTTCGATAATGCCCAGATAGTGCTCAATATCGGCACGGTCTATCCCCAGTCGATTGAGGCCGGTGTCGGCTTCATCCAGCAGGCGATTGAGTACCAACTGACGAATGCTGCAGCGTTCGCAGCCAGGCCAGCTGATACGGGCATCTATGCCCTGTCGGGCTGCGGTGTAGAAATTATCTCTGGCAGTGGCGAATTCCATAAGTTTTTCTGGCGGAGTTTCATGATGGGCGTAAAACTGGACCAGCCCATAGAACAGCGCCATGTTGGCAATATTATCATCAATACTGGGGCCGCTGGCGATGACTCGGTGTTCGATGCGAAGATGGGGCACACCGGCAGCATCGAACCCTATCAGGGGCCGGTTCCAGCGCCAGATGGTGCCATTATGCAAGCTCAGGTGTTTCATCTGCTTCAGTTCGGATTCAAAATTCATCGGTAATAATACCGGGAAGTGCTCCATGTTTTCAGTGAAGCATTCCATCAGGGAGTCGCGGGCAAAACCCGTACCGAAACTGACTCGATGCAACGGGCCCTTAGAGGCTCCGCCGAAGCCGCCAATATTCACCGCCTGTTCGAATACTGGAATACGGGTTTCTGCCCACAAATCTTTGCCAAATAAATAGGGTGAATTGGCGCCGACGGCAACGGTTATGGCCGATAGCAGTATCGCGGCATTGTAATAAGACACGGCCATGTCCTGGGGGACCTGTAAATGGATCTGTAAAGAGGTAGAGGCGGCTTCCAGCATGACGTTCTGATACCGGCCCTGCAAAGACTGGTGTCCGGAAAGTTTAAAATCAAAGGCTTTGTCCTGATGGTGACGCAGTACCTGCTCGTTCAAAGCATAATAACGTTTCATGCGTGAAATATTGTCCAGGGTCAGATGCTGCTCATTCAGTGTCGGTAAGATGCCGATGCTGAGTAAATGACAGCCCAGTCGTTCGGCTACCTGCTGGCAAAATTGCCAGTGATTGCCATAGTCGCGGGCAAAGTCTCTGAAGATGTGTTTGTTCAACATGTGTGGCAGCACATTCAGTTCGATATTGAACTGGGCCAGTTCCGGGCTGAGCAGAGGGGATTGGGCTTCATCAAGAAAAGCCTGATTCACTGAGCTGGGTTGATAGTGCTGATCGACTAACCAGGCTTCCAGTTCATAGCCAGCGATGAGGTCCTGCTGGCTGAAAGTATGATCCCTGTACCAGCAGTGCAATAACTGGGTTTCCAGTTCCAGCTGTTGGGCGAAATGCTCAAAATCACTGGAAGTGAAATGGCTGCTGCTGATTTCCTGACCCATTTAAAGCCCTGTGATGTTGTAATTTATTAACAATTTTAGCCGAGTCGACCCGGTTTTGTCTTTATGACTTGCGGGTCCGGTGATTTATATGAAAATATACGGCAGTTTTGTGAGCTGTTACAGCTTGTTAGTGATAATTGTACTGGACTTTGCGTAAAACATTATAAAATTACTGTACACTATTGATTTTAATGCGTATTATTTTGTTGGGTTATCTGGTACTAATTATAAAAAACAAACTCGGGGTGGGGATGTATTGAATGGATATTAAGGGCGTATACAAATCAATCTTTATTTCAGCATTGGCTTTAATTTCAACTTCTGCATTTTCTGGTAACCAAGGTATATCTCTCTACTATGGGGCAGGTTTAGGTGGTGCAAAAGTTGATTATGACTTTACTGATTCAAGTGAAAATATTGGGTTAATTCAGGGTCTTGTTGGTATCGAAGAGGATGGGTGGTCACTGGAATTTACCGGACATAAATATATTAAGTCTGGGGAGTCGTGGGGGAACTCTACATCGACAGCAGTGGGGTATAGAACGGTAGAACAAGGAGGGGTATATTTCAAATTTAAATATGGCTCGTTAACAACAAAGGATGATGATGGTTCATCTGATGGTAGCGTTTTTGGTATGGGAATTGGTTTCAGAACAGAGAGAGATCGGCGCCTGGAAATAGAGTATGCTTTCACTGACCAGGAAGTTGATGACGTTGGTTTTTCTTCAAATACTAAGTTACATATGCTGACATTAAGTTATTTATTTGCTGGTGCACCATATAGTGGTGATTTATTTAGCTTCGGTAGTGGGGGGGGAAGTGATCGAGCTTCTTCAGCCAAAGTTAGCCCATTTTATATTGGCTTAATG
>JBLYYN010000255.1:0-17704 GCA_048550535.1 Gammaproteobacteria bacterium | reverse complement strand
CTCATCAGTCGACCTGCCGTGCCTTCGGTGAATGACAGAGTGGCTTCCAGCCGTTGCCGACGATCCTCGTCCAGTGATTCCAGTACCGCCTCGCTGATCTGTTCCGGCAATTCATCCATGACATAGGCCAGGTCTTCCACATCCATGGTTTCGGTGGCAGCCACCACTTCCGCATGACCCATTTCACCAATGATGCTGCCGAGTACTTCATCACCAAGGTAAGTAAGGGTCTCGCCCTCAATACCCTGTGGCAGTAGCTTCCAAAGGTGCTGACGTAACTCGGGTGGTAGTGATTCCAGAAGGCCAGCGATTTCGGCGGCATGCAGTTGCTGCAGATGGGCGCTGATAGTAGCGTCATCTTCGGCGTTTAAAAGGCTGATAATGTAATCAACCAGATTGGTTTCAGTTTGTTCTTCGATGTGGGCAGTAACCGGAGTCATGTTATTTATCTTTATCTGTTGTTTATGGTTATAAGTTGCTAGACGAGGTTTCAGCGTCTGCTTTATCTTCATCGATAACGTTTAATTTTTCGATCAATAGCGTGCCCACCCGGTGGTTTTCCACGCTCTGTACGGTAAAGCGGTATCCATACTCGATCACTTCATCACCGATCTCAGGCATTTCTCCCAGTACAGCCATGCACAGACCTGACAGGGTATTGGCATCCAGTGCATCGGGTACCATGAGACCAATGGTGCGTTCGGCATCGGTCAGGGATACCAGGCCATCGGCCTGCCATCGCCCATCGTCGAGGGGGGTGATGCTGTAGGAAGGGCTAGAGGCATCGGTTTCATCCTCGATATCACCCACAATCTCTTCCAGCAGGTCCTCCAGGGTGATGATACCGACCAGGTCGCCGTATTCGTCGGCCACCAGGGCCATATGAGCGCGTTTGCTTCGCATGGCATCGAACAGTCGAGCCACCTTCTGTGACTCGGGCACGATAAAGGGTTCACGGCAGTAGCGATGCAAGTGAGCCCAGGGCTGTGGATCATCATTGAGTATGGCGGCATAGAGGTCTTTGGCCAGCACGATACCAAGAATTTTTTCATTATTTTCACTGTCGATCAAAGGGAAGCGGGAATGCCCGCTATCACGGAGAGTGGTCAGGTTGTCATCGGCTTCAGCATTGATGTCCAGTAGTTTGAGTGAGGTGCGGGGAATCATCACACGGCCGACATTACGTTGATCGAACTCGAACAGGTTTCTCAGCATTTCTGCCTTGTCCGCACCCAGTTCTCCGTGTTGTTCTGAGGTAGCGACCAGGCCTTTTAGTTCATCATTACTGTAAACATCGGCATGGGTGGCTTCCGCAACTTTAAACAGAGCAAGAATCCTGCTGGTAGATGCATTGAGTAACCAGTTGAGAGGGAATACCAGCAGGTAGGTTATTTGTAATGGGTAAGCGACCCAGAGGGATACGGGCTCGGCTTTGCGGATGGCCAGAGTTTTGGGCACCTGCTCGCCGACTACAATATGCAGAGACGAAAAAATTAAAAAGCCGACGATAAAGGCCGTGGTATGCAACATCGCATCGGGTATACCGATATTATGAAACAGGGGTTCCAGCAGGGCGGCCACCGCCGGTTCGCCGACCCAGCCCAGTCCTAAGGATGCCATGGTAATTCCGAGCTGGCAGGCCGCCAGATAAGCTTCCAGATTATGCTGCATACGTAAGGTTAACTTGGCCGCTGATCGCCCCTCATTGGCCAGGACTTCGATACGAAACCCCTTGGCTTTGACCAGTGCAAATTCTGCGGCCACAAAAAAACCATTGGCCGCCAGTAATGCAATAATGGCTACCAGGCTGAGTGAAATATTTTCCATCGTTGTTCCTGAAATTAAATTAATCACTGCTTGATGAGATACAAGACAGGGCAGGCCGGTAATAAGTTACATGTAATTTATTGTATCCAGGATTTATCATTTAGATTCACAGATAAATAGGACGGGTGAAGGAAACCAGAGTCAGTGTCCATTTCTGAGCTGATCGTGGTTAAACTATATCGGCTAAATTTAGATTCTAGTGGCAACAGCTTAGATGGGAATTTGTAAAACAACTGTAATTTTAATAGAAAAACAGACTAGTTAAATTGATGCAGTTGACGATACTCGTTAGGGCTGACTCCGGCGATGCGCCGAAAAGCCCTGGCGAAGTTGGAGGGGTCGGTATAGCCCACAGCGTAGGCTATATCAATCGTGCGAATATCCGGTTCATGTAACAATCTCACCGCGTAATCAAATTGGGCATGCTGTACCAGTTCGGAGTAGCTTAAGCCGAATTGTTTCAATCGTCGTTGCAAGGTGCGCATGCTGGTACCGGACAATTCCGCAGCCAAATGGATAGTAGGGTAACCATCGCCAATGTAAGCCTGCAACATCAGTTTGAGTGAAGCAGGAAAATCCATTGGCTTGTCGCTGGATATGGTTAAAGCTGATGGCGATTGAGTAACCATCGCTTGCTTTCCTGGTGGCAGGCTCAACAGTGACCGGGGTAAGGAAACCCAGGCCGATTGCTGGCCCGTGAGAATATGAGTATTCGGAAAATTTTCTTTCGCATAAGATCCAGGCGCAAGACTCGATTTAAATGCCATTTCATCTGGCTGCCATGTTGATTCAGCGAAAGCCCTTATAATGGCGAGCACGACCATATTCTGATTCCATTCAGAAAATTGTAACGCCTGCATATCACAGGAAAAATCAAACCGACTGCATATGTTGATGGTGTCAGCGTCTGATGTTATCCACCACTTAACCTGGTCGTCTTCTATGTGACCAAGCTTGCAGAATGCTTGCAGCGCACTATATAGTGTGGGGGCAGTATTCAATACGGTTGTAAATTCCGGGCTTAAATCAGAAATATCCAATTCACTGGCAGCGCGTAATCCCAGGTTATCTATAGCCTCGTTGCGGGCGATTTGCGTTAAAAAAATCTGTGCGTTAGCTAACGGCAAATAGAGGTTGGGTTGATTGTCGATGTATACAGGTAGCCTGGTGGCGCGCAGCATGTGATCCACCGATGCGCCGGTGTGACGCAGGAAATTGAGATAGGGCAGTAGATGGGCTGCTCGAAATAGGGGTATAGGTATCATTTGCATGTCTTATCCAAAGCTGAGTCTTGATCTTCTATTGCCCAAAACAGACTCTCATAAATATATTAATTATTTTATTACTGCTTCCTTATCTAACATGTTGACTCTACATGTTATGGCGTCGCTGCATAACCTGTCATGTTACGCCACATAAATATGATAACAAGTGGTTTCTCAGTTAAGACATTCCCATTAAAAATAAAAATATCGTGTAATGACAGTAACGTGTTGTTGTCATGAGCTGGCGTGTAATGACCAGACAGCAGGCGATGGTTAACAGTAAATTACAAAAATGTTTTGTGTATACCCATTGGTTTTCCCTCAAGGTAAACGGAACTGCGAGTCAAGTGTATGGATCCTGACTTATCAACAATCGTATTACGACAAATAATTTTTGATCTGTTGCCGAAGGGGAATCCATCCATTGTTATGGTTTCAAGTCGTTTGGGTATCCCCATACGCACACTACAACGCAGGCTGAAAAATGACGGGCTTACCTACAGTCGACTGGTTGCTGATGTTCGCTGTGAGGCGGCCTGTCGCTTACTCAAAGATCCCAGCTCCGGCGTTGCAGGAATTGCCACGGCTTTGGGCTATGCCGATCCGAGTAATTTCAGTCGGGCCTTTCAGCGATGGACGGGTATATCGCCGCGCCAGTATCAGCAGCAGATAGAAATAACACCAAGCAATGTGACCAAAAACTAAAGCCTGAGGCTAAAGACGATTGGCATAAAATGACCGGACGGGCATGTTATGGGGTGTTTCAATGTCCTTGAAAACAATTCTGTGGTGACTGACGGAGACGGCAATGACGAAATCCAGGATTAAAACCTCGGCATGGATGAGCGCCATGCTAATAAATGGCATGGTGTGCTCACAACAAAGCAGCGCGGCTGATGACACATCGCTCGCGGTAGCGGCACAGAATCCGCTTGCAACCCTGGTCACCTTGCCGCTGCAGGCTAACTACAACAAAGGTGTCGGCCCCAATGATCGCACCTTGTTCAATCTTAATGTACAACCGGTGGTGCCTATTACGGGCGACAAGTGGAATGTCATTGTACGCACCATTATACCCGTTAATAGCGTACCCCAGGGGCAAACCGATTCAACTTTTGGCATCGGCGATACCAACCTGACGCTGTTCTGGTCGCCTGCCAAACCGGGCAAGGTCATTTGGGGTGTCGGTCCCGCGTTTGGTTTACCCACCGCGTCAAACCCCGAAGAGCTGGGTTCAGAGAAGTGGAGTGCGGGTCCATCGGGCGTGCTATTTTACATTAAGGGAAATTGGACCATGGGTGGCGTCGCGAGCAATCTCTGGTCGATCGCTGGTGATGATGACCGCGCAGATGTCAACCTGCTCACTCTACAATACTTTGTTAACTACAACCTGGGTGAAGGCTGGGCGATTGGTACGGCACCCATTATCAGTGCCAACTGGGAAGCTGATTCCGACAACACCTGGACCATTCCCTGGGGTCTGCAGGTCTCCAAAATTACCCGCATTGGGTCTCAACCGGTCAACCTGCTGCTGGGCTACTACACCAATTCCGAACATCCAGATAACGGAGCTGAGAGCCAGCTGCGCTTACAATTGAACTTTTTATTTCCCAGTGAGAAGTAATCACAGGCTTAACACCATGAACTGAAAGGACATTGAAATGAAAATTAAATCTGTTTTCACGCTTATGATAAGTGGTTTTTTGGCCAGCAGCCTGATGATGGCATGTGCGGTTCAGCCGGCCAAAATGCAAATGACCACCAACATTCCAGCATCAATCACCACACCGGATAATGTGGACACTTCGCTCGGCAAACTTAAATACTTTGATGGCATACCCAATAAAGACACCGTCGCTAAAGTTTACGACTATGTTGACCGTGCCCGAGCGGTGCAGGTGTTTATCAATTTGATCCCAGCGGTGTCCATGTATCATCTGCGTAAAGGTCAGCAAGATATTGGTCACACCCGTTCTAACCAGATCGTGATTGCTGAACAACTGGGTGATTCTAAGCCCCTGGTACTGACCTGGAACAACACCTCTCTTTATACCTGGGGATTTCTTGATCTGAAACAGGATGGCCCTACGGTGATTGAAGTGCCCCCCGGTGTATTAGGTGCCTTGAATGATATGTACTTCCGCTACATCGTTGATATCGGTGCGGCTGGCCCCGATAAGGGCAAGGGTGGCAAGTATCTGGTGCTACCACCGGGCTACAAGGGTGACATACCCAAAGGCTACCATGTGGTTAAATCCAGAACCTACGGTGTATGGAATTTCATGCGCGGCTATGTCGAGAAAGGTGTGCAGGAAGCCACTGACAGGATTAAGGGCAAACTGAAAGTATATCCTCTAGCGATGAAAAACAATCCACCAAAAATGGAATTCACCAATATGTCGGGACTGGCGGACTACCAGACCATTCCACCCAACGACTTCAGTTTCTATGAAAACCTTAATAGCCTGGTCCAGCAAGAACCGGTCGGCTGGCTTGATCCAGAAACCACCGGGTTGTTGGCCTCTATTGGCATCGTTAAGGGCAAACCATTTCAGCCTGATGCGCGGATGAAAAGGATTCTCACCGACGCGGTGGAGATTGCTAACGCTTATGCCCGTGCTAATACCGTCTACCCTCGTGACCCCGGTCATCGAGTTTACAAAGGTACGGAAAGTGAGTGGTTGATGGCATTTGCAGACAAAGATACCTATTTCCTGCAGGACGGTGCGCGTCGTTTCGACTCCCGTTTGTGGATGCACTATAACGCGGTGGTGGTGACACCGGCTATGGCACTGACTCGTCCCGGCGCCGGTTCCGATTACCTGATTGCGGGTCTTGATTCTAAGCACCAGGACCTGAATGGCGCTAAGACCTACAAGTTGCACGTACCACCGAAAGTGCCGGTAAAAAACAACTGGTCGGTGACCATCTACGATACCCAGACCCGCTCCATGTTACAGACCGATCAGCGTTTTGCCGGCATCAACAGCTTGGGTGAGGGTCTGCAGCAAAATGCTGATGGCTCATATGATGTGATCTTTTCACCTGCGTTACCCGTGGGTGTCGACCAACGTAACTGGATACAAACTATTCCAGGCAAGAGCTGGTTCATTATTTTCCGCGCATATGGGCCTTTGCAACCCTGGATCGACAAGACCTGGCGGCCAAGTGAGCTTGAGTTGGTGAAGTAACTACAAAAACATAATCCTGGGGCGAGGGCTGCAATCATCCCCGCCTCAAGAAGAGAGCAAATGAAGGAGACCAAAATGAAAGCTAATGCATTACTCATTTTCTTACTGGCGATGTCACTGGCGACTCCTGCCTTGGCCGCAGCACCAAAAATGAAAATGACCACCCTGATTCCGGAAGCGTATACCGCGCCGGATAAAGTCAAAACATCTATCGGTACCCTGAAATATTTTGATGGTGTTCCGACAGAAAAAAGCACGAAAGCGATTTACGACTACCTTGACACTTCACGTGCGGTAAACGTCTACCTGAACTCCATTCCTGCTCTTTCAGTCAATGCATTGAGGGAAGGGCAGGCGGCAGTCGGTTGTGTAGAGAGTAACCAAATCTGTATTTGGGATAGCCTGATGGATTCCACCACAGTACTGCTGACCGGCAACACCTCCACCATGTATGCGGTCGGTTTTCTTGACCTGCTGAAAGATGGCCCCACGGTCATCGACCTGCCGCCGGGTATGCTGGGGATTCTGGACGATATGGCATTTCAGTATATGGTCGACCTCGGCGTGGCCGGTCCGGATAAGGGAAAAGGCGGAAAGTTTCTCGTGCTTCCTCCCGGTTATAAAGGAGATATTCCGAAAGGCTATTTTGTGGTTCCGTCCAAAACCAGTGGTGTTTGGGTTTTCATGCGCGGCTATCTCGACAAAAAACTGCCGCTTGAAAAGGCGATATCAGCGGCTTCCAGGAATATCCGCAGCACGCTGAAGGTCTATCCGTTGGCCTCGAAAAACAAACCGCCTGCTATGGAGTTTGTCAACGTGTCGGGCAAGAAGATGGAAGTGATTCTTCCCAATGACTACAGTGCATTCGAAAAGCTGCATGCCCTGATCCAGACCGAGCCGGATGACTATCTCGGACCGGAAGCCAAAGGCATGATGGCGGCTATCGGTATTGAAAAAGGCAAGCCCTTTAATCCGGATGCCCGCATGAAAAAAATCCTGAAAGATGCCATGGCGATTGCCAATGGTGCTGCCCGTGCCATCAGCTATTTCCCGCGTGATCCCGGTAATTTAACCTTTAAGGATAGTAAAGCCTGGGTGACGGCTTATGCCGATAAAGATACCACCTTCACCCGCAATGGTGCTTATCGTCTCGATGCGCGCGCGCTCTTCCACTTCGGCTACATCTGCGTATCGCCTGCCATGGCCATGACGGTCGCGGGTAAAGGTTCTGACTATTCCATGGGAATGCTTGATTCTAATGGCGATGCTTTGGATGGCTCAAAAACCTACAAACTTCATATTCCACCGAATCCGCCGGCCAAGGATTTCTGGGCCATCACTATGTATGACACTCAGACTCGCTCTCAGCTGCAGACCGACCAGCAGTTCCCTACATTAGGTAGCCAGGATGAAGGTATTAAAACAAATTCCGACGGTTCGATGGATATTTACTTTGCCCCTAAAGCGCCTAAAGGAATGGAATCAAATTGGCTACAGACAATACCTGGAAAAAGCTGGTTTATTGCTCTGCGTATTTATGGCCCCGAGCAGCCATGGATTGACCAGTCCTGGAAACCAGGTGAAATCGAGCTGGTTGAGTAAATTTCAAATTATTTTCCTGGTGCGGGAGTTGGCCTAGCTTCCGCACCAAAAGACATCTAGATAAAGGAAACAAAGATGAAAATACACAATTTAACTGCCTTGGCCCTGGCGGGATTGTTGGTAGTCAGCGTGACATCTCCTGGCCTGGCCGATATTGCGAAAGAATCAATGAATATCTTCAAAGATTCCGGCAGGAAACAGACCGCAGCAGATTTCAAACCGGCACCGGATAAGATCAAAACCAGCTTTGGCACATTGAAGTTCAGGGGCGGAGCGTTTCCGACAGAGGCCTCTGCACAGAAGATCTATGACGAGATGGACCTGCAACGCGCCACCCAGGCTTATATGGATTTCTTTCCGGCATTATCGCTGTATGGCATCGTCAAATCACAGGTGCGGGATTTCGGCTTCGAGACCGCTTCGGATATTGGCGTCATGGCCGACTTCATGAAACCGAGCGAGAATTACCTGACTGGCAACGACGTCACCGTCTACGCCTTTGCCTCTATAGATTTGAAACTCAATGGTCCAACTGTTGTCGAGATACCACCAGGCATGTATGGCAATGCCAACGATGCCATCTTCAAATACCTCACCGACTTCGGGCCGACCGGCCCCGACAAGGGTAAGGGTGGTAAGTATCTGTTCCTGCCGCCGGAATATAAAGACAAGGCGCCTAAGGGCTATATCGTTATCCGCTCTCCGGGCTACCGGATCTGGGCGATGATGCGCGGCTTCGGCGAGGTCGGTACCGGTGACCAGGCCGTGCAGTGGTTCAAGGAACGTCTCAAGGTCTATCCCCTGGCTTCAGGTCCCAGAAAAAACAAGGCTATTAACACCTCCGGTCTAGGGGCAAACACCCTGCCGGCTGAAGATGCCTCGGTGTTCACCATGCTCAACGAGATCATCCAGCATGAACCTGCTGGGCTGTTCAGTACCGAGCAACTGGGCCGTCTGGCTTCCCTGGGCATTGAAAAGGGCAGGCCATTCAAACCCGATGCCCGGATGCAGCGGATCTTCGAGCAGGCGGCTAAACAGGGAGTCGCCATGTCCCGGACTATCGTTTACGCATCCCGTGATCCGGAGATCAATTACTGGCCTGAACGACATTGGGAAAAGATGTTTGTGCGCAATACGGAGTTTCTAAACAACGGCATTGGCGATATCGATGCACGAACCCTGTGGCATTATCAAGCCATTTGCGTTTCGCCTAATCTGCTCTCCACCACCCCGGGTGTTGGCACGGCCTATCTGACCGCGTTCAGGGACAAGGTAGGGGCCTATCTGCTGGGTGATAAGAATTATCGGTTGAGAGTGCCGGCTAATCCACCGGTGAAACGTTTCTGGGCGGTTACCGCCTATGATCCCATAAGCCGTAGCCTGCTCGATTCAGGCGGCAATATTACGGTGGGCAGTATGCGTGATCCCAAAATGAATGCGGATGGCTCTGTGGATCTTTATTTCGGACCGAGTCTGCCAAAAGGTGCCAGCGAAAAGAACTGGATCAAAACCGATCCTGAAAAAGGCTTCTTCGTGGTGTTCCGTTTTTATGGGCCAACTGAAGGTTATATCAACAGGTCCTGGGTGATGAGTGATTTCGAGGAAATCTAGGGAAGCTCTGATTGATTGAGTAGCTAAGTGAATGTTACCGGCGCGGGACATCAAGCCCGATGAAGGTGAATGATGTGTACACATTCAATGACGGATTGAATGTTTTCCATGTTGTGCTCGGTAGAGCTTGGGGCTGACTCCGGCAATACGTCGAAAGGCCCTGGAAAAGTTGGATGGGTCTTCGTAACCCACGGCGTAGGCGATATCAACGATTTTAGTATCCGAGTCAGTCAGCATTTTTCTGGCGGATTCAAACTGGACCTGATGGATAAGTTCAGAATAACTGAGATTATATGAATCCAGTCGTCGCTGCAAAGTGCGTTTGCTGGTGCCGGCAATTTCTGCGGTTAATTCGATACAGGGGTATCCCGCACCGAGGTAGGATTTAAGCAGCTCCTTTAAGGAGCCAGGGAAATCGATCGCTACATCAGTCTGCGAGTCAACAGATGAGTTTATCCTGTTCGCGGGCTGCTTATCTAGTGGCGGCAGAGCCAGGAGGGAATCAGGTAGAGAGATCCATGGGGCTTTCTGACCGATATGGAAACGCGTGTTGGGGAATAGCTCTGAGGCGTATCGACCAGGACGAAGGGTTGATTCGAATGCCATTTCTTTAGGACACCATTGTGACCCTGCGAATGCACGTATGATCGCCAACAACCACATGCTGGTATTAAATTCGAGGTGCCGGGCTCCTTCTAGATCGAAAGGGACACGGTGCCTGTTGTAGATTCGTACACTGTGTTTCTCTGCGACCATCCAGATATCGAGTTGGGAGTTTTCCAATCTGGCCAGTCTGAAGGCGGCTTCGAGCGCTGTCTTGAGAGTTGGCGCAGAGGATATCGTATTTAGCATAACAGGGCTGAGTTCCTTAATGGATGCGTGCTCTCTGGCCCGCAACGCGAGGTCTTCTATGCCCTGGCAGTGGGCCATGTCGGTGAGGAAGTCTAAGGTCTGAAGCAGCGGTACGCGCGCTCCGGGTTGATCAACCAACATGATTGGTAGCTTGGCGCGGCGAAGTCCACTGTCTACGGGCGCGCCGATATGAGCCAGCAGCTGAATGTAAGGTAGTAGATGAGCGGCCCGAAAAAGAGGGATCGGCTCCATGCTGGTTTCCTTAAGTTTGTGGTTCTAAATAGGGAAACAACGTCTGGATCATTGTTGTTAATAATTAATATAACGTCACATTTGACCTATTGTACAACTGAACTGTGCAGGTGGCACCAAATGACCAGAACTTTCTTGGCCACAAGGATAGATTGAACCTAGATTAGCCATCGATTCACTTGCATTCGGAGGGGAATTCACCATGAAGTCATTTCTCTGTTTTAGTATTTTGATGGTTGCTGCACTGGTCGCTGTATTGTCGCCAGCAACTGTCATCGCGACCAGCTACGACCTGGTGATTCTCAATGGCCGGATAATGGACCCTGAGACCCAATTCGATGGGGTACGCAATGTTGGCATCAAGGGCGGCAAGATCAGCAAAATCACCAGCAAGAAGATTAAGGGCAAGCAGGCTATCAATGCCAATGGCCAGGTGGTGGCTCCAGGTTTTCTGGATATGCATAACCACAACACGGCAGCACCATTTGGTCAAAAGCTGGCGTTGCGCGATGGAGTAACTACGCCCATGGAAATCGAGGCCGGCGTGTATCCGGTGGATATATGGTATGCATTTCTTGAAGGCAGGTCACAGACCAACTACGGAGCCTCTGTGGGAACCATACCGGTACGTGAGACACTGCTCAATCCAGGCTACAAGACCAAGGCTTATGGTGATTTTTTATTTGATATGCAGCTACCGGAAGCCACCCACACCTCGATGAAATGGTCCACCCAGATAGCTACCGCGGAACAAATAAAACAAATCGAAAATATGCTTGAGAAGGGTTTGCAGCAAGGTGCACTCGGTATCGGTCACTGCCCGGGTTACATGGTGTCGGGATCGACCCAGCGAGAATCAAATATTGTGCAGAAACTGGCAGGGAAATACGGCTTGTTTAGCGCTATACATGGTCGCTTTTCCAGCCAGATGCCTCCCACTAGCGGTTTGCTGGGCATTGATGAGTTGATGGCACCTCAGGCGGCCTATGGCGGAGGGCTTGTAGTACAACATATGACCGCTCAGACACTGGCGTTGACACCCCAGGCCTTGCAACTGATCGATGATGCGCGTGCCAAAGGAATTCAGGTGTTGGCCGAAATTTATCCCTACGATTACGGCTCCACCATTGCAGGTGCTGATTATCTGCATCCCGATAACTACCAGAAGAATATGGGACGTGACTACAAAGACATCATCGAAGTGTCTAACTTGAAGCCACTTGATAAAAAACGTTATGAAGAATTAGTCAAAACAGCACCGGGCACCTCGGTGATGTTCTACAACGCCACGCAAGCCATTGTTTATCAGGCACTGGCACACCCTGATACCATCCTCGGCAGTGACTCTTACCCTTACACCATTCGAAAAACTAACGGTCCAGTCATCGCCTGGGATACGCCATACGATAGCGTCAATGGACATCCACGCGGGGCCGGTACCCATGCCCGGTTATTACGTCTGGTGCGTGAAAAAAAAGTTGATATCCCACTTATGCTGGCTGTTTCGAAAATGACTTACCAGATTGCCAGGTTCATGCAGGATAACGGTGTCGAGCAAATGGCGCACAAGGGCCGCATACAGGTCGGTGCTGACGCTGACATAACAATTTTCGATCCCAAAACCGTCACTGACAACTCCACCATGAAAGACGGCGGCTTACCATCAACCGGCATTCCCTATGTGGTGGTTAATGGCACCATAGTCGTTAAGGATTCAAAAGTTATAAAGGGTGTTTATCCCGGAAAAGCCATTCGACGATCAGTATTACAGTAAATTTGTTAATGAATAATTCTTAAGCAAGGAGAAATCAAAAATGAACACAGCGAAATGATTTAAGCCGTTATTTGCAAATGTACTGATGCTAAGAGGAAGTGTGATGACAAGAACAATGAGAAGTGGGTATCTTTTAAATGTGGCTATGCTTGCTCTGGTTCTGCCGAGCATGGCTGCCCTGGCTGAAGGCGTGGTTGGTGGAGACTACCCGCGTGATGACAAAACGACTTCCGAAGCCCTCTCTACGCGAGGCTTTTCACCCTATGCCGGACGCAAGTATCCCACCCAGGTGTACTGGGGTGATCAACATGTGCATACCGGCTGGTCGGTGGATGCGGGTGCCGCAGGAGCGACACTGACACCGGAAGACGCCGTCAGATTCGCACGCGGTGAGGAAGTCATCTCATCCACGGGTATACCCGCCAGGCTTGCACGGCCGCTCGACTGGATAGTTGTCGCGGATCATTCCGACATGGCAGGCGCCATATTTTCGATCCGTGACGGCGATGCGGCGTTCATGGCAGTATCTCTTGTCAAAAAGTGGCACAACATGATGAAAGCAGGTAACGGCTTGCAGGCGACCAGTGAAATAATTCAGGCCCAGTCGAACAACAAGATTCCTGCAGTCATGAAGGACAAAAAGTTTGCCATGAATATCTGGCGTAAGAACACTGCGATCATGGAGAGATATAATGAGCCGGGTCGTTTTACGGCTCTGATCGGTTATGAGTGGACCTCGAATGCCGGCGGTGGTGATAACCTGCATCGCAATGTTATCTACCGCGACGGCAAGGCGCTGGCCGATCAGATGATTCCCATGACCACCTTCGACAGCGAGAACCCGGAAGATCTGTGGAAGTGGATGGCAAAGTACGAGGAAAAAACCTACGGCTCGCTGCTGGCCATTCCTCACAACGGTAATCTGTCCAATGGCCGGATGTTCGAATTAAGAACCTTTGATGGTGGCCGCCTTAGCAAGAAATGGGCAAAACAACGTGCTCGCTGGGAACCACTGTATGAGGTTACCCAGATGAAGGGTGACGGTGAAACCCACCCAACCCTGTCACCAAATGATGAGTTTGCCGATTTCGATACCTGGGATCAGTCTAACCTGGCTGGCGTACCCAAAAAACCCGGGATGATCCAGTACGAGTATGCCCGCGAGGCGCTCAAGCAGGGGCTTAAACTCGAACAGAAGTTCGGTACTAATGCCTTCAAGTACGGCTTTGTGAGCGGCACCGACACCCACACTGCCCTCAGTACGGCGGAAGAAGACAATAACTTCAGCAAAACTGCCGCGCAAGAACCAAAGGCAGACCGCTGGAAACATCCGTTTCTCGATACCCCGCAGGTAAAAACACCTGGATGGAAGCTCGCAACGGCTGGCTGGACCGGAGTCTGGGCAACAGAAAATACCCGCGAAGCCTTGTGGGATGCCATGAAACGCAAGGAAACTTACGCCACCACCGGCCCCCGCATAATGGTGCGTTTTTTCGGCGGTTTTGACTTCACTGCTGAGGATGCGAATACCCGCATGCCGGCAGAAGCCGGCTACGACAAGGGCGTGCCCATGGGTGGTGATCTGCGTAATGCACCCAAAGGCAAGTCGCCCAGCTTTCTGGTCGCCGCGCTTAAGGATGCTTACAGCGGTAATCTCGACCGCATACAGATCATTAAGGGCTGGCTGGATAAAAAAGGCAAACTGCACGAGAAAGTCTACGACGTGGTTTGGGGCGACGCCGATAAGCGCAAACCGAATGCAAAAGGCAAACTGCCGCCGGTTGGTAACACGGTCAACGTCAAGCAGGCTACCTGGATCAATAGCATCGGGGATCCTGAGCTGATCACGGTGTGGAAAGATCCGGACTTCGATCCGAAGCTGCGCGCCTTTTATTACGCCCGTGTCATCGAGATACCCACTCCGCGCTGGACTGCCTACGACGCCAAACGTTTTAAGGTCAAGATGTCGAAAGAGGTGCCAATGACCACACAGGAACGCGCCTATACCTCACCGATCTGGTATACACCAGGAACATAAAGACAGGGCATCGAACATGAAAACAAAATTTTTAACAATGTCTATGGCCGGGTTAATACTGGCCGGCATG
Source organism: Gammaproteobacteria bacterium (assembly GCA_048550535.1). GTDB lineage: Bacteria > Pseudomonadota > Gammaproteobacteria > SZUA-229 > SZUA-229 > CBDULX01. The sequence goes on along the minus strand of JBLYYN010000255.1, from coordinate 3,222 downwards.
CTTACGGCATGCACTAAAGAACAGGTTACGGCTGATACTTCGAAGAGTGCAGTAAAGCAGCAACAAACAACAACGGTTACTGACGAGAACTATGCATTGGCCGAAACGCAGATCATTATTGCCGGGTATATTAAAAAAATTGCAGCGGCAACCGGTACTGGTGGTGTTGGCGTTTTTATGCATAACCAAAAAGGTGCTGATCCAAAAGATCGTACGATAATGCGTATTAACTTCGATACGCTCTACTCTTTTGCGGTTGTCGATTTAAAAGAAGACCTTACGCTGGTAATGCCGGAAACACACGACCGTTATCAATCCGCATGGATCATAAGTGAGGAACATTACAATCCAGGGGCGTTGGATAAACCGGGGAAACATAAAATAACACAAGAATGGGTGGGTACACGCTACGCAGTGATCGTAATGCGTACTCAGGTAAATACCCAGGACCCTGATGACGTAGCAAAAGTGAATGCACTGCAAGAAAAGTTACAGCTGATACAAAAAGACCGGGGAGCCTATGTCGCGTCACATACCTGGGATATGAATGAGGTTTTAAAAATGCGGGCCAAATATATGGAGATTGGCAACACGTTGTCAACGGATGATATGTTCGGCAAGAAAGGTGAAATTTCTTTAAGAAATCATAATGCCGGCACCGCATATGGCTGGGGTGGGTTTACGCCGCAACAAGCGGTGTATCCGGGTTATTTTCCAACTAGCACTGAGCCTCAAACGTTAACCCTTAAAGATGTGCCGGTAAAAGCCTTCTGGTCAGTTACAGTTTATGACAAAGAGGGTTTTCCGCAAACGGGCACCTATAACATCAACAGCGCATTTGCTGAGGCAGATAAAGATGGTTCGGTAACCATTCATTTTGGCGGCGATAAAAATGCGAAAAACTATATGGAAACATTCGACGGGTGGAACTTTACATTACGGATGTATCAACCAACCGAAGCTTACTTCAATGGTACGTGGAAAAAACCTGAATTGAAATTAGAGAAATAATGATGGATATGGGGTCAGTTGGATATGGGGTCAGGTATTGAATTGCTAGTTATTTAAAAATGTAGTAGCTTTCATTCATATAATTATATTCCAGGGAAGTAGAAAACCATGCCAAGAGCTGAGCGTATTGAATATGAGGATGCGTATTACCATGTCATGAATCGTGGGCGGCAAAAGCAACGAATATTCCATAGTGAACAATACTTCAAGGCGTTTCTTACAGGCCTGGATGAGGCGCACACACGTTTTGGTATAGAAATACATGCCTATTGCCTTCTTGGTAATCATTATCACCTACTGGTCAAAACGCCACGTGGCAATTTGAGCCGCTGTATGCGACATATCAATGGGCTCTATACTCAACGGCATAATCGGCTAAAACGCACGGATGGACCACTGTTTCGAGGCAGGTATAAAGCGATTCTCATTGAATGCAATGCGTATCTAGCCCAGCTGACCCGCTATATCCACCGCAATCCTATAGAGATGAAGCGGCCCCTGGTGAAACGTTTGGAGACTTATTCATGGTCAAGTTATCCAGCCTATATCAATAAAGTAGCAAGTCCTTCATGGTTATTTCGTGATGAGACCTATGCCTTGTTGGGGAACAGGCAGCGTTACTGGGGTTATCGAGCATTTGTTGAGTCAGGTATTGAAGAGGATCTCCGTCAGTTTTACCAACAGCCTCAACAAGCGTTATTACTAGGTAGCGATGATTTCAAGACGCAGGTCTATGCCGGGGAAGATAACCAGGAGTTGGTGCAGCGAATCAAGAAGCGCGAGACGACATTACCAGGAATTATTGACATTGTTAAGGAAGTTGTATTCCTGACAGGAGCAGAAGAGAGTACTATATACTTTGGAAAAAGAGGTGGGGAAGGGCAAGTGGCACGTTGGATGGCGATGTACTTGTGTCAAATTGTCGGGCGTTATTCATTGAAAGAGATAGCACAGCAATTTGGGATTCACCATATTAGCGGGGTGACGCATCAGACGAGGAAGCTGAAACTGGCTCTGGAGCATGACAGGGAATTGAATAAACAATTAAAATTAGCAATTCAACACCTGACCCCATAGAGGAAAATATGAGACTCTATAACTTCCTGATCACGATTCCAGTTATCACATTGCTGCTCTCAGCCTGTTCATCTGTCGATAAATCCATCACTGCAGACCAGGCCACGGTTGAATATGATCTGCTCTACACATTGCCAAAAAAACTTATTTCGTATGATGAAAAAGTACGGCCCATACTGGAAAACCGTTGTGTGGTATGTCACGGTTGTTACGACGCGCCCTGCCAGTTGAAACTGTCTTCACCCGAAGGTATTCATCGCGGAGCCAATAAAGAGAAGGTCTACAATGCCGGGCGTGTTACAGCCGCAGATCCGACGCGTTTGTTCATCGATGCCATGACCACCGAAGAATGGCGACAGAAAGACTTTACTACGGTCCTCAACGAAGGCAATGCCAATCCGCGGGCTAATCTGGAAGATTCGGTGATGTACCGTATGCTGCGACAAAAACAGCTGTACCCACAGGCACACACGGGCATGCTGAGTGATGATTTCGATGTCAGTCTTGATCGCGAACAGATGTGTCCAACGATAAATGAGTTTGATGAGTACGCGGCTAAACATCCCAAGGGTGGCATGCCCTATGCGCTGCCAAACCTGAGCCGGAAAGAATACACCACACTGGTGCACTGGCTGGCACAGGGTGCTGTGATGCCAAAAGACAAGGCATCATCAAAGCTTGCAGCGCAACAGATTAAGCAATGGGAAGTCTTTCTCAATGGAAGTAGCAACAAGCCCAGTAATAAAACAAGGCTGGTTGCTCGTTACCTGTACGAACACCTGTTCCAGGCACACCTTCATTTCGCAGGCACTGATAATCGAGAGTTTTATCGCCTGGTACGCTCCAGCACAGCCCCGGGTAAACCTGTTGAGGTAATAGCAACACGGCGCCCCTATAATGATTCCGGCAGCTCGGTTTATTATCGCCTGGTACGCCATCAGGGTAGTATCGTTGCCAAAACGCATATGGTGTACGAGCTGTCTAAGCAGCGTATGCAGCGATACAAAGAACTGTTTTTTGATGTCCCATACGAAGTCGCGAGCCTGCCGTCTTATGAGCCAGAAGTCGCATCCAATCCGATAAAAACCTTTGCCGCCATTCCTGTTAAATCACGCTACAAATTCCTGCTGGATG
>JBLYYN010000254.1:0-5061 GCA_048550535.1 Gammaproteobacteria bacterium | reverse complement strand
GTTTTTATACTTGTTAAACAACAGGTTAAATATTTTACGGACAATAAAACCGTAAAAAATAACTGCTGTCTATTGACTAGGAACTGCTAATGGCTGACCCTGTGCCATTTGCTTTTATTACTGAATACAATGAATCTAAAACTTATACCTTTTGGACTAGATGCTAAAACTGGTATGCTAGTCGATGTCACGGAAGCCAAGAGAGGTAGCCAATGTGGCTGTATCTGTCCGGAATGTAAAACACCTTTGATTGCACGCCAAGGTGATGAGAAGGAGTGGCATTTCGCTCATGCTAGTCGAAAGGTATATAAGAGAACTCAGAAAGAGTGTAAGTTCTCATTTTATCTTTCTGTAAGGTTGATGGCTAGGCAGATTATTAGAGAAAAGCTTAATATAAAATTACCAGAATATAATGATTCTGTATCAATATTAGAACCTGGTTTGGGTTTTACATTATATGAACACTTCATAGTTACAGAGTCAAAAGAAGTATGCATATCTGATGTTGTTGTAGAAGCAGGCTTTGAAGGCGTATCTGTTGATATAGTAGGGTTTATTAAAGGCTTTGAGTTTGTTATATATTTCACACATCCTGGAAGAGAGGTTCCATCAGGGTTAAAAAAGCCAGAGAAAATAAATTGTGGAGTGTTGGCAATTTCTTTAGACAAACTAGGTAGTGTTTTTAGTAAACCTGCGGAAAGAAAAAATCAGTCATATCAATCAATATTTATAGAGTATTTATCTAATGATATTTCTTCAAAGCAGTGGGTGTTTCATCCACGTTATGAGCGATGCAAAAACGACGCTTTAGCTAGATTACGTGAGAAGGTAAAATCTGCCCCGAGGAAGGTTGCAAAAAATGATAAGAGCGTGAGTTCTGTCAAAAATAAAAAATTTCTGGATGTTAAAGTAGATATTAATTTAGATGTATCTAGCAGTAAAATAAAAAGAGTACTGTTTGAATGTGTGATGTGTAAAACCCAATGGGAGGGTTGGGAGCCAGGATGCGTTAATTGCCCCAAGTGTAAAACACACTTGTATGCTACTATAAAGAAAATACTGGCTTAAGGACTCAGAGCCCTTATTGAGTACTAAACCGATCAGAGAAGCATAAATAATTGAGGGCAGAGTAAAAATACCTGTGCAGAAAAGAGTTTTTACTCTGAGCCCGGTCATTATTTAACGCTATCGGATTTTTAATCGTTAAATAATTACGAAGTCAATGTACATTTATTAGTTTATACGGGGTGTTTAAACAATGTCAGAATTCTTTTTCAATTACGGGATATTTTTAGCAAAGACAGCAACGATTGTGGCTGCGATTGTTACGGTTGTGTTGTTTATATTTATTATGGCAGGTAGAAAGCAGACAGGTAAAAAAGAATCTTTTGAAGTCAAGAAATTAAATGAAAAATATGACGATATGGCAATGGTGATGAACACCAGCATGTTACAAAAAGACGGATTAAAGAAATATCTAAAAGAGGAAAAAGAAAAGCTAAAAGGGATACATAAAGATAAAAAGGATGAGGAGCATAGAAAACGTATCTATGTATTGAATTTCCACGGTGATATTCGTGCTTCAGCAGTATCTTCTCTTCGAGAGGAAATTACCGCTATTTTGATGGTGGCTACCGAAAATGATGAGGTTTTTATGCGGCTGGAGAGCGGTGGTGGTGTTGTTCATGGCTACGGTTTGGCAGCTTCCCAACTTATGCGGTTACGGGAAAAAAACATTCCGCTCACGGTTTCAGTGGATAAAGTGGCGGCAAGCGGTGGTTATATGATGGCATGCGTGGGTAATCGTATTATTGCAGCGCCGTTTTCTATCATAGGTTCGATTGGGGTGATTGCACAAATACCCAATTTTCATAGAGTGTTAAAAAAACATGATGTCGACTTCGATCAGTTTACGGCTGGTGAATTTAAAAGAACCGTGACGATGTTCGGTGAAAATACCGACGAAGCGAAGGCTAAATTTCATGAAGAGATAGAAGATATTCACGTGCTGTTCAAAGATTTTATTGTTCAGCACCGGCCCGATATCGACATCGTTAAGGTAGCTACCGGTGAAAGTTGGCCAGGTACACGTGCCATGGAACGGAATCTGATCGATGAATTAAAAACCAGTGATGACTACTTGCTGGAAAATAGTAAACACGCCGATCTTTATGAAATCAGTTATGTGAGTAAGAAGTCATTGATTGAAAAAATAGGGTTTCAGTTTCAGCGGCTAGTCGATAAATGGCATTATGGCTGATTTACGTTTCACCAACCTAAGAGTAGACCAAAAGGGACAGGCTACGTTAGTGCTTCCCGGCAATCGTAGCATAAAGCCATCCATGGCTAAAACTCGATTGAAATAAATAAAATGGGTGGTGCCAAATGAAAATAGATGATTGATTCATTAAACGCGGATAGAGTTCGATGAGTGCTTACCTGGTAAATGCATCACATGACCAAAAAATATAGACAAGAAGTGTTAGGATGGGTGTCCTGATATACTTATTTCAGTTTAGTCGTTTTACTTAAACAGGGGAGAAGGCTTGATGCGTATCATATACATTTATTCGTTCGCTATCGCTCACTGGGATGTTCCACGTCTCAGCCATTAGCTCGCCGGTATATTTCGGAGAATCATTTAGCCAGTGTCAAATCCCATCGATCATTCGCAATTCTATCGAGCCATTGCCTGGATAGGCGCGTTTGCAATAATTGTTCTTGGTGTGTATCTATCTAATATTCGCTTCATGAATAGCGAATGGTTATCTCGTGCCGGCTGTTTAGTGGTCATGATTGGGATTTGGTCCGGCATCGGAGGTATATTCCAGGAACGCATTCTTACAAACCGTATTAGGTGGCGGCGCCGGAACGCGATAGTCAGGGCTAGGGCGAGGCTGGCTGAAGAACAAGCAGATTCCGAACAGGCAGCCAAAGAGTTGGACGAGATAGATGAAGCTTTCGAGAAGGAAGCGGCGAAAATAACGCAAAATTTACGATTGTCAATAGGCGTTTTAGAAGTTTCTCTTCTGATGACTGGGACGTTTCTTTGGGGGTTCGGTGACCTTCTTGTTCGATAAATTAAAGGGGTTAGTGACAATTGATAATCATTAGCGTTATCATCTATCACCGCCCTTTATCAATTAAGTCGTCCGTTTTATGGGGGAAACCTCAGATTTATTTTTTATCCAATTTAACTGCTCAAATATATTAGCGTTACAATCTCTGAACCTTATTATGAATAGTTAGGGTCATTATTTTGAAACACGTTTTATCATTCATCGAACTTGAAACCGGAGAAGGTATTGCCTTGCATGACCTGATGCCGGGTATAAAAGACGCGGTGGCGAAGTCAGGCATTAAAAACGGCTTTGTAACGATTAGCTCACAGCATACCACCACGGCGATTACCATTAATGAAAATGAAGTGCGCCTGGTGGATGATGTTAAGGCGTTTTTGAATCGGTTGATTCCGCCAGGCGACAAGTATCTGCACAACGATATTGCGTTGAGAGATTGCCCACCGGATGAACCCGAGAATGCCCATTCTCACCTGGCTGCCATGCTGTTGGGAAGCTCTGAGGTGATTGCCCTGGCGACTGGGGCGTTGGTATTAGGGCAGTACCAGTCGGTTATGTTGGTTGAGCTCGATGGCCCACGTCGGCGTAAAGTGAATGTACAGGTTTACGGGGACTAGCAGCCTCAAGGTAAAATTAGTGTCATAAGTTTATGCTTATGAATACAATAATAAAAACTGTATTTACTTATATGTAAGAATTGTCTTATTCTCTATCCAAAATATTTTTTTGCATTCTAGAGTAAAGCAGGGGGTAACTGATGCCTTTGGTTAATATGCGAGATATGCTGCAGCATGCTTACCAGAACGGTTATGCGGTGGGTGGTTTTGATCTGGTCAGTCTCGATTTTCTTGAAGCGATCATGGCGGCGGGGGAAGCACAAGCTTCACCATTGATATTATCTCTCGCCGAGTCTCATTTTGAGTATTACGATTTTGAACTGGCCATGGCGGCTGCTGAGACCGCTGCTAAGCGCTCATCCATTCCAGTCGCCATTCACCTGGATCATGGGGCTACCTTAGCGTCGGCCATTAAAGCCATTAACCTGGGCTGTAATGGAGTCATGGTGGATGCGTCCCACGAAGCCTTTGACGGTAACGTGGCCATGACCCGGCAAATTGTCGATATGTCCCATGCATGTGGGGTGCCGGTTGAAGGGGAACTGGGTTATGTCGCCGGGGTGGAAGGTGAAGACGCCGAAAAGCACCCGGGTGAGATGATTTACACCTCAGTTGAAGAAGCGAAGGCCTATGTTGAGCAAACCGGGGTGGATCTGTTGGCGGTTTCCATTGGTACCGTGCATGGGCGCATGAAAGGTGAGCCGGTACTGGATTTTGAACGTTTGCAACAGATTAATGAAACGCTGAATATCCCATTGGTGATTCATGGGGGAACGGGTTTATCCGATCAACAATTTAAACGTTTGATCGAAAACGGCGTAGCCAAGATCAATTACTACACCGCCCTGGCCGATGCCGCCGGTAAGAAAATGCGTGACAATGTAGCGGCCGATGAACGCTGCGGTTACAGCGGAATTGTTAAGGGTATTCAGGATGCCATGCGTGCCGAGATCGAACGTTGCATGGTGAACTGGGGTTCTGCCGGAAAAGCTGATGCAGTACTTGCCGCTGCCGAAGCCTGGCAGCCGGTGCACCATGTGATTATTTATAACCTTGATGTTGATGATGTTGATCAGATCGGCAACATGATGCATGAAGGGGAAAAAGTATTAAGTCAAATACCCGGAGTGCGTCGGGTAATCACTGCGAATGCGGTGAATGAAGATGCTAAATACCAATTTAGCTGGCTGATTGAATTCGTGCATGAAAATGTCATTGCGAGTTACCGTGATCACCCTGATCATGTTGCATTTGCTGATAAGCTGTTCAGGCCTATAGCCGGTGATCGCATTAGTATCGATTACAGTGAAAATTATTTTGGAGATTAAAGGCGATTAAAGGCGATTAAAGGCGATTAAAGGGGT
>JBLYYN010000253.1:0-5663 GCA_048550535.1 Gammaproteobacteria bacterium | reverse complement strand
CTCATCTGAAGCACCCTGAACCGTTAACACGGCTTTTGCTAATGACTCACCTATCGCAATCCCAACATCGTTAAATGCAACAGCCGCCTTTGCTAATCCGCCAGCCATACTTCCAGCCATACTTATAGCCGCGTCTGTCAAATTGTTCATTGCTTCAACTGTTTTTGGATCCTGCAATACCGCAGCTAGCCCCTGTATTTCTTCCTTTGCTCTTGTTAAACCAGATCCCTTGGCCTCTAATAAATCACCAAACGCGGTTGATAACTGCTCAAGTGCGCCACCGAAAGTGTCAGCAGCCGACTCTGCGGCACCACCAAACTGAACTTTTAGCTCATCAAGTATAACCCCTTGGGCTTTTGCTGTTTGACCTGTTTCGACTAATGACTTAATTAAGTCCTTTTGTGTTTCAGTGAATTGCACACCTGACTTGGTTAATGCTGTAACGCCTTTTATTGGGTCGTTTAACGCCTTCCCGACCTGAATAGATGCACTTTTTAAGTCAATTTTTAGAGCAACAGACATATCTAAAATAGATTTAGTTGCCTCGTCGAAATTATCACCTTTAATATTCGTGAAGGTTAATAACATGCTTTGCATTGACAGGATTGCTTCATCACCGAAAGTGGTCACTTTCTGCAATGAGCTTGCCATTTCCTGTAATTCTTCAGATGTTTTCTGAGACGCGCCGCCGGTCGATTTGAGCCTTGCCTCAACTTGAGCTATTGCAGCTTCTTGCTCTTTTGTTTTTTCTATTATTGCTCTAAATGTAGAAATAACACCAAATCCGGCAATAAGCCCTGTAAAAACACTTCCAAGCGATTGCACACGCCTGGCCTGTCTTTCCAGCGTTGATATGTTTTTATTTACAGCATCAAAGGCCTTTCCAGTTTTGTTTTTTGCCGCTAGTACTAATTCAACTTTTTTATTCGCCATTAAGAAGCCATACTAATAAGTTTCAATCGTTGGATAAAAAATTCAGAATTAACAGATAAAAATGTAAAAATCAATACATCGCAATCTTTGGATTTCATTTTTCTAATCTGTTTTTTTGTTAACCCGGTTGATTTTGCGATCAACCCAAAAAATAATTTAGGATTTTTTATTGCAAGTTCAAAAGTTGACTTATCCCAATCATTATATGCGTCAAGTATCACTCCAATATCAAGCAATACCTCACGACTAATAGCTTTTGATTCCATAGCCTTTAACTCTTTAACTGTTACATCCTTGTTACTGAGTTTTATTGTTTCCACTATGCCGCGGTTTTCTTAACAGATTTCATGTATTTTGATATTCCAAGGCCGGTTTTTGTGCTATCAGAAAGAACTTTTCCTGTTACAGCCATTTCACCATAAGCACCACCACCCAACAATGACAAGGTTTGTGCTGGTGACATTTTCACTTTAAACAAATTGTGGGTAAACGGGTCACCTGAAAGAGCCTCGTTCATGCCATCTAAAAATATCTCATATTCCTTTCCACTATCAATTAATGCCTGGATAACATCAACTGACGGATGAGTGTACGAAATATAGCCGTCGGCCCCTTCAACGCCAGTATAAGTATCAAGAACATAAATCCCGCCTGATCTTACCTCATAGTCGGTTCCCTCGGTTAATATAGTCCCTGCTGACAATGCCGCATCATTTACAGAGACCAGTGTAATCCCTGGATATAATGTCGGTATAAACGTTCCGGCATGCATTGGGCTTACTTCATCCGTGATTGCTGCACCGACAACCGCAGAAAAACCACCGAATTCAGACAAAGCAAAATTTTCGGATGAAAAATTGCGCATTTTGATCGCAACTTCCATGCTATCAATACGGTAAACAGTGTCTAAAATCCCGCCACCTAATGTTTGATTGTTTGGCAGGTCGATTGCTGTTTGGTTGTAAGCAAGATCGAATTGATCCACTTCGCCCAGTGAGCGAAGGCCAGCAGCCGCGCCCACTTCTCTGATGTAAGCAGAACCGACACCAAAATAAACTTCTTTTACTTCGCTCATGTTTTTACCCTTTTAGTATTCTAAATTGTCTGGTCGTTCGTGATATTCAATGTTCACAGTAATTCCAACAACAACGTAGTTAGATCCTGATTCCTGCTCTATGCGTTGAACTGTCGGGTATTGAATTTCAGAGATATCATGTGATTTTGTATTTCTGTGCAGCATCAAACATTTTTTTATATCCTCTATAATTTTGTGTTTAGTGCTCCACCTGTTTTCTGTTGTAGATTTAATGGCTGCGCTAATGTTTAACGGTAGAATTAAAAAAGCGCCGCCTCTTAAATCCTCATTAATGCTATCATCACCTTCAAAAATATTAATTATTGCGCTTGGCTCAGTGTCAATAGCTTCATTTTCGACGTGAACATTTGCGCCTAAATCCGTTTTATAGCCGTTAGCAATGGTTATGTTTTGCAATGCAACCTGGATCTCTAAAACTATCCTTTGTCTCCTGGTCATTGTTTGACCACCGATACGACTTTTATAACTCCATCGTCGCTAACAATAAAATCTACAGCATAATCAATGGAATTAGCTTTAAAAGTCCCGCCGATGACTACAGATTCATCGGACTCCATCGTTAATGTTATTGATCGCCCTGCAAGCTCGCCATTTTCACCAACGAATTCTACATCGTGATCAATTATAGCTGAAATGTTTTTTGCCACACTTCCATTGCGATAATAAAACACCGTTCCGAAGTCATTTAAGAAAACAACTGGATCCTCATTAAACATCTTTTTTCTTTCTTCCGCGCGGTTTTGGTGTGAATAAAACGGCTTTATTTAGTCCGATTAACATTTTACCATCAAGCTCCGATACATTGACAACTGTGTCAGGCTTTTCTGGCTTGCCATTTACCACTGTAAAACGAGTCATTTTTATTTGCATGATTTCATTAATCAGGGATAGTCTCCCACCCCTGATCACCTTTTTTAAGCTCCAATACCAAACGCTGTCGGATGTCTGACTGCGATATCAACATCCTGGAATACACGCAGAATTAAACCGCCGCTTGCCGCTTTCGCCGCCGTATCTGGTGAAATATCCAAAACTCCCCACATGCCAATTAACAACTGACTAAAATCACCCATAATAAAATTAGCCGCTGGACATTGATTTGAAGAAACAGCCTGATATCCGTTTATTTCGTTCATTTCCCAGATATAACCACTAACCCCGGCTGATTTAAGGGTTGTTTTTAAGCTACCCTTAATTGCTGGAGTGGTCAGATAGGCCATATTTTCAGCAAGTGCGTTATCTGTTTCGATTGCCGTTTCAAAGGCCACAGCCTCAGCAAAAGTAGGTATCATACCAAGGTCTGCAACAGCAACAGAATTGACGCCAACTTGGCTAATAATGCCGGTAGGCTGACCGGCAGCCCCTGAACCATTAATTGCGGCTGCATCAATAGCAATTGCAGCACCACGGATTAAGTCGTTTCTGATAATCTGCTCAGCAGAAGGCGCGGATTGTTTTAACAGTCTGCGCGACATTGGAACAGATCCGCCAACTGTCTTTGGTGACAAAGTAACGCTTCCAATTGAACCATCGGAATTTGTCAGGTCAGCGTCTTCAGTGACCCAGTAAAAAGTAGCTCCTGTATCAAGGCGTGGAATATCAACATCTCCAACCAGGCCATTTAAAACCTGAGCGCCCAACCCGGCAACAACGGATTGATTGCGTAAAGCGTCGATAAAGTTTTCTGCAAGGTGGTCTGTGCCAACAGCGCCAACACCACCGGCCGCTGTAGTCATGACACGCTGCATTTCATAAGGCACATAAAAACCACGTGCTTCTTTATTCAATCGTTCAGAGATTTCTACAGAGCACTCGCGTTCAAACTCTGCGCCCTTCCAGTTTCCTGAAATGCTGGCTTGAATAGCTCTGAACAGTGAATATTCACGCTGTTCCTGTTCAGTTAAACCGATTTCAGTGGCCGGTTTAGGCGGAATATGGCGCTGTTTTTTCATATTATCCAGCACGTAAACACGGAAATTATCAACAGTCATTCCGTCATTAATGGCATCGTTTGAATCGACTTCAAATTCATTTGATATCGCGGTAATTTCACGAACTCGGTTAAGTTCTTCTTTCCTGGCTTTGTCAGCGATTGCTTTCACGTCCACGGGAGGCTCTTGTACTTTCTTATCTTTAATTTCTTCAGGCATTGCTCTATCCTTTTTTTCAATAATAAAATCATTTTCTTCTTTGTCACCTCTCCCCACGCCGACAGTAGCATCAGCAGGAACAGACACAAATGAGATTTCTAACGGCATCCAATCTACAACACGGTAATTGTTATCGTCTTCTTCTTTTGCTTTAAAGACACGATAGCCAACAGAGATCGACTTTCTTATGCCGTCTATAACATCATTGAAAATTTCAGTAGCACGTTTGCCCTTTCCGAAGCGAACTAATGCCCGACCAACCCGATCAGCATCTATAGAAACATTTTCAACTACACCAACATGATCACTTGGATCGTGATCAACTAATAATGGCCCGCCATTCTCCAGCCGTGCAAGCTGTACGCTTTTTGGGTCATGATCTAAAATTTCGTTACCTTCCCACCGCTCTACTGGTTCTTCACTTGAGAACGATAGTTTTACTGTTCTTTTTTCTTCATCAATAACGATGTCGCTATCAACAGCCCTATATAAAATGGATTGTTTACGCTTCATTTTCATTTTCTTCTGTCTCCATAGTGGGCATTTCTGTGTTTTTTATACCTAACTCTTTCATTCGGTCATTTTCTCTCTGTATTTCTAGCCAGACATCCTCAGGGTCTTGTCCCTGCTCTCGTATGACACTAGACCTTGATTTGAGATTGTTATCAATCAGTATTTTTTGTGCGTTCGCTTCTTTTTGTGGGTCAACCCACTGCCACCTACGGCCCTGAAATGATGGCGCTGTGAACTTTTCAAGATTAAACGGAAAAGAGTTGCCTTTTGATGTTTTTATAACCCCGAGTAAAAGCGACATTTTAAGCCATTCTTCAAAGAGAGGAATTAAAAGCGATTCGATAATCCAATCTTGTAGCATTTTCCACACTTCGCGATCAGACAATTCGCCGATTCTGGCGCTTGAATAGTTTACATCAGTCAAATCATTGGCTAAATTGTGATACGAAACGTTTAACCCTGCTGAAATTCCTCTCAGTGAAGATTTAACAAAATCTGAAAACTCATTTGACGGATAAGCCGGGTCATAAGAATTAAACTCTACACCAGCAGGCAACTGCTCAAAAGTTCCTGGTTCTGCTGTTGCTACCAGTGACCCGTCGTCTTGAAGCTCTCCGATCGTAGCATCACCGTCAGGACTAGTATAAAAACCCATTTTCGAAGCACCAGTCCTGGCATTAACCAGCGCGGCTTCTTCATAGCCACCAAGCATATTTAATCTGAGTAATGCAGTCGAAGCCCAGGGCAGGCCGCGCTTTTGTAACGCTTTTAAAACAATGAACTCATGGATAATCTCATCCGCAGGCACGAACGATCTACGGTCATAAACTTTAGTATCTATAAACCAGTATCCTTTGCGCTTTCCAGACGGGTAAAAATGAACCCCAAACCTGACATGCTCACCATTTTTAAAGTCTTCGTTGTAATTAAAGTCAATCGCGTCCGTATCATAAAACCCGATTTGAAGGCCG
>JBLYYN010000252.1:0-3726 GCA_048550535.1 Gammaproteobacteria bacterium | reverse complement strand
TTTCTTCAGGTTTGCCTGTGCCATGCAGGGCTATGACTTCAAAAACATTGATCATGCCAGTGACTGTGCCCAGCAGTCCCAGCATGGGCAGTAAGGCCCCCAGGGTGGCAATGGTGGGTAAACTGCCTTCAATTCTGGGGGTGATGCCAGCCAGCTGGATATTCATTTCCTTGATCATGTCATCTCTGTTGTAAACTTGTTTCCAGTTCATCTGGTGCAGGATCTGAGCAGCGGGGCTGGCATCTTCATTTGCATTTGCTATGTTACTGGCCGGGTCATTGAGCAGGTTCTGATAATCATTGCGTGCGTATTTGATCAGTGAGTAGACCCGAATACTCTGCCAGATCAGCATGCCAAAGGCGATGCAGGCAGCAACAAAGATGACCCACATAATCGGGCCGCCTTTATCCATTTGTGAGAGCAAATTAAAATCAAACATGAATCAGTCCTGTCATTAAATCAAAAATTAATTTCGACACCGAAAAATGGGAAAAATGACATGCCAGTCACTTCTGTTGGATTGTCGACTTTCTCGTATTCATTACCATAATCATAACTAACCACGTTCTCCCGGAAAGTGATATTCTGCAAGTCCAGGTAGATTTTTAATTTTGATTCCTTCATCAGTATTTCACGGGCTATGCGCAGATCGATTTTATAGTAAACAGGTGTGCGTTCTGCATTATGTGTACCGTATTCGGCTATCCAGCGACTATCTGGGTCGAACGGGTCTTCCTGATGACGCCCGGTTATTTCTGTGTAGGGCGTGCCCGAATGAACTTCGGTCTTCATGCTCCAGTCCCAGCGTTTCCAGCTTCCCCCTCTGAACGGCTGACCCCATACCGCGCTTAAGGTGAGTGGCTGGTCACCGGAAAAATCACGGGTCAGACCGGTCAATTCATTAGTACGTTCCGTTTTACCCCAGGACAGTGCCAGCCAGCCGATTTTACGATGGCGAGGTACGCGTTTGATGAATATATCAATACCGTAGGCTTCACCGCTAGCCTCATTCGAGTAATTGTCGGGTGGCGGACTGCCATCAATGGCAATGACCAGGTCCTTCATCGGCTTGTGGTAAATCTCGGTTTTCAGGCTGTATAAAGGATTGAGCTGGTATTCCAGGCCAAGTATGCGATGTTCAGACTGGGTCATCAGCAGTCCCGGATTGCCGTAGTCCTCGACAATTTCTGTACCCTGTGGCATTTGTACATAGCGTCCCCAGGAGGCGCTGAGTAACAGTCTGTTAGAGGCCTGGTATTCGAGACTGAGTCTGGGCGACCACTCCTGGGCCTGAAATCCGCCAGTGACTGAAATATCGCTGTATAACAGTCCGATACTGGTGGTGAGTGTGTCTGTCCATTGCTGGCGAACTTTTACATAGGGTGAATAGTTGTGTGCGTATAAGGTGGTATTGATGCGATATTTGTCCTGAGTAGTGAAATCAAAATCCGGGTCGTTTTCATCGGGCAAACGTGAGATGTATAGATCGAGGGGTATCTTGCTGTAGGACGCGGCAATCCCCAGATTTACCTGTTGCCGCATATCGAATTTCCAGCGTAATTCGGGTTGCCATAATAGAGTGTCGCTAGATGCATCGACAAAGAAGGGTTCACCGCTATCATCACTGCCCAGGGCGAACTCGGTTTCGTTATGGTAATAGGCCAGGGTCATGGTGTGACTCAGGCGATTGCTCCAGCTTTGCTCCCAGTTCAGGCCGGAGGTCACAAATCGCTGTTGACTGTGCAAACGGCCGGCCAGTTGTGGGTCGGACAGGGCAGAATCTCGAATGTCTGCTTCCAGTTCATCACCGGCGGTGAACAGGTAATAGTCAATATGGCCCTGGTCGAGTAATTGATGGTAAAGGGCCTGGGTATCATAAAACCTGGGTACCAGGGTGATCTGGTCCGGGTCTTCATCTTCATCATCCTCAAAGCTGTCATTGAATTCATCGGGGGAGAACAACAGGTCGATATAACTGCGTCTTGCGGATAGGAAAAAACTGTCACCACCGGCTTCATTCACCGGGCCTTCGGCCAGGAACGAAGAGCTTATGGTGGAAATATCGAATCGGTAATGCATGCGATCATTTTCAGGTTTTCGTAGTTTGACATCAATGACGCCCCCCAGGGCATTGCCGTACTCAACGGGAAAGCCGCCCAGGAATATATTGATGTCTTCGATGAGTGACGCGTTGATAGTGGAGTAGAAGCCGCCAAAATGATACAGATAACCCACCGGGGCACGGTTCACCCAGACAATATTGTCATTCTGGTCGCTGCCACGTATATACACCGAAGAGGAATCCTCGCCGGTGGATATTATTCCGGGCAAGGTGGTTATGGCCTTGATGGGGTCACCCTGGCTACCCGGTGTACTGGATAATTCCTGGTTTGATAAACTGACTTTGGATATGGTTTCGATGATTCGACTGGCGGTGACTTCCAGTCCTTCCGACTCGATCATCAGCGGGGTGATGTAGACGGTCATCTGCTGCTGATCCCTGGCGATGCTCTGGGTATAGGTTTCATAACCAGGGCTGAGGATTTTTATGCTCTGGGATGATTTGATGTCATCGAACCTGACCCGTCCCGATTGATCGGTTTGCCGATAGGTTTCACCATCATCCAGCACAACGGTGGCATCCTGCAGAAGAGTGCCCGTGCCTTTTTCCTTAACTTCGACCATGAGTTCAGCGCCGAAAGTCAATGATATATTGGCGAGTAATATCAGGTAAAAATATAATAAGGGCTTGATAAGTTTTACTGGGCTGTTGTTAACGTCCATTGTCCTGCCAGATATCTTTATGGGTGATAAATAACAATACAAACATCATGCTGAAATATTTTTATTGTATTTGGCTGTGAAATTACATCTAGATTAACATAAAATCGATTTGGTCATCCCCATTTAGCATATGCTTCTAACCCCATAATAATAAAACAGGTTTTGATTTTAAGCTCAAGTAGCAAGGTATAGTTTTACTGTGGATATGGGTAAATACAATGTGGCAATGTTCAAAATTATTATATAACTATGTAATGCACAGTATCATCTACAGCAGGTTTACAGTGCAAGCTTATGTATTGATTTCTTATAATTAGATAACTGTATACTTTGGATGTATATTAGATAGATATTATCTACTGATGACGATTGTTTATATTCTAAATTTATATAAAGATAGACAGCATGCAAAAACCTGTGTTATAAAATCTTTCACACTATAATTATTTTCGCAGTACATTCGTAGCTGTAGTTACATAATTCGTTGTTTTAGATTCATTGCATGCTGTTCAATATTCGATATGTTCCGAAGGTGAAAAAAGCGATAGCAGATATCAATAGAAAAAGCTGAACCTAAACAGGATTAAAGCAAGCTTAAGCCAATACTTCTCCATAGTTAATGCCCAGTGAGAAATACAGTCTTGAAGGCCGTGTCAGAATGATCGTTTAAAGTTTAGCTAACAGAGAAAGGATCATCAAGGATGGGAATTACTTTGTCGCGTGTCGATAATCCATACAATAAAAATAATAAGAGTCACAGCGCTATGACAGCAGAGTTGCGATGGACTGATCCAGAGCAGATCAAAGAAAAGTTTTTCCACACTATGGCGGATACGGTTCCAGTCATGACCTGTGTGTGGGGAGTGGACTCGCGCCGTATCTATGTCAACAGGCAGTGGCTGGAATTCACCGGTCGCACGATGGAACAAGAACTGGCAATGG
>JBLYYN010000251.1:0-7420 GCA_048550535.1 Gammaproteobacteria bacterium | reverse complement strand
CCAGTAATTCCCAGAACACAAATAAGGTCAATAAATCGCCCGCAAAAACAGCACCAAGGCCACTGCCTGCATACATCATGGCGGCCACTTGTTGCATGGTGTCGCGAACATGCAGGGAGTAGATAATGGCAATGAACGCGGCGATGTGAAAGACATAACCGAACATCAGACTCAATTTGTCAGCGCGATAAGGGGTGAGCTGATAATCGAGAAAAGCGAACTGTAAATGAACGCCCTCAGGCACCATCCAGAGATGCAGGGCACCCAAAACAGGAACGGCCACCATAATGATATTGCGCACAGTGCCACGGGTAACTGCAGCAATCAGTGCACCGATAAAGAAAGGCAGAAATGGAGGTATCTCAAGCATCCACATCGTGGCCACCTATGTCTGAATTAAGCTTTTTGTTGGTGCTGTCGCCGGTGACAGATTGCTCATCAATATCGGTCTGCCCTTCATTCTCATAATAGTCTTCAGAACGCATGAGAAAAGTGCGCATCCATGTCGCGACGAGCACCAGGACGACGCAGCCAACAAAACCATAAAGCGGATAGAACCCCCAAAGATTTTCCCAGCTATGCATGACGTGACGATGGATCACAAAGTCCAGCAAAAAAAGAAGTACGCAACTCCCATAAAGAACATGCAAAAGTCGTTTTACATTTTTGGGGTTATCAAAAATATACTTTTTCTCATTGTCCATGAGTTATCCCGGTATTACCAAAATAGCCGTAGCTAATTCATATAAGGGTTGTGGATATACAAATAGAATCACGCAGCCCACAGTGGTGATGCACAGGGCAATTAATGATGGTAGCGGTGCTTCTTTAATCCCGGTTCCAGCAAAGGCAGTCTTGGTACCGGGGAAAAAAGCACGTAAAGGTATCGGCAATAGATAGGCAATATTCAGTAAAGAGCTAATCATGAGTATGACCATAATAGTCCATTGCTCAGTTTCCATGCTGCCCATTAATAGAAACCATTTGCTCCAGGTGCCGCCGGTGGGAGGCACACCGATGATACTGAGGCTGGCAATAAAAAATGCCGCCATGGTGATCGGCATTTGCAGGCCAATACCACGCATTTCACTTATTTTAGATTTATGCGCCGCGACCAGGATGGCACCAGCACAGAAAAACAGTGTGATTTTACCAAAAGCATGCATGCCAATATGCATTGAGCTACCAATAACACCTGATGAAGTAGCCAGCAATGCACCAATAGTGACATAGCCCAGTTGACTCACTGTCGAGTATGCCAGCCTTGCTTTTAAATTGTCCTGTCGCATAGCGACCAGTGAGGCCAGCAAAACCGAGGCACCGGCCAGGTAGAGCAAGAACTGTGTGGTTGGCAGTACGGCCAGCAAATCAACACCAAAGATAAGCACACATATTTTTAATACAGTGAATACGCCGGCTTTTACTACGGCTACCGCATGCAATAGAGCACTCACTGGCGTTGGCGCTACCATGGCAGCGGGTAACCAGCGATGGAAGGGCATAATAGCGGCCTTGCCAATACCAAAAATAAACAGCACCAGTATCACACCCGCAACTGTCATATTAACATTAGAGTCAAATACGCCGCCTGGCTTAAAGTCCAGGGTGCCGGCCACAAACCAGGTGCTGACAATAGCTAACAGGAAAAAAGCAATTGAAGTACTGAGCAATATGCCAAGATAAATTCGCCCGCCTTTTTTAGCTTCCTTAGTTCCCGCATGAGTAACCAATGGGTAGGTGGACAAGGTCAGCACTTCGTAAAAGATAAACAAGGTGAACAGGTTCGCCGCAAAGGCAATGCCCATCACGCTGCCAATGGAGATGGCAAAACAGGCGTAGAATCGGGTTTGATTCTGTTCCTGGTGGCTGCGCATATAACCGATGGCGTAGAGCGTTGTGATGAGCCAAAGGAAACTGGCAATTAAAGCGAAAATCATTCCCAGTGGTTCAATATTAAAGCTCAACTGTAAACCCGGTAAAATCTCCCACCATTGTACGCTGATGCTTTCACCTTGCTTAATGCCCTGATAAAGCTTAATCACAAAATAGAGCAGCACCAGGCTGGTACTTATCGTCACGCCCTCGCGCAGGTCAGGTTTTCGCCCCGTCGCCACAATACCCACCACTGCAAACATGGGCAGGATGATGCTGAGCTGTAGCATGGTCTCCAGAGAAAAACTCACGGACTCACCCCAAACAAACTCTGGGAAGCAGCCTGTGCTACCTGAACGCTAAGACGAGTATCTATACCGAAATAAATATTGGCTATGACCAGTACCCAGATGGGAACCAGCAAGGACAGCGGCGCTTCTTTAATGCTTTCTCTACCGGCTAACGCTGGTTTGAAATAGGCCACTTCGACGATACGCCATACATAAACAATCGCTAATAGCGAGCCTAACAGGATGAGCACAGCAACAGGCCACCAGCCATTTTCAATGGTAGCCAGGACCAGATACCACTTGCTGACAAAACCAACGGTTAATGGCACACCGATTAAGCTTAAACCGCCTATTACAATCGCCGCCATGGTAAAGGGCATTTGACGACCTAAGCCATGAAACTGACTCAGTTGAACACTGCCGATACGGTACACCACTGCAGCCAATGCTAAAAACAGCGCACTTTTCATCAAAGCATGATTAAACATATGCAATAAAGTCGCCATTAAACCGGTGGTGGTACTAACACTGAAGCCAACGATCATGTAGCCAATTTGCGCGATGCTTGAGTAGGCAAACAGATGCTTGACATTTTTTTGGTAGATAGCGGCAAATGAGGCCACAAATATTCCCAACAGCCCCAGTACCACGAACAGCGCCTGCAAAGGCAAGGCGGTAAAAGAAAAAGAAAGACCAAATACCGAGAAGGTGAAACGAATAAGTAAATAGACGGCAACTTTTGTCGCCGTAGCCGCAAAAAAAGCAGTGACTATCGAGGGAGCATAGGCATAGGCATTAGGTAGCCAGAGATGAAGTGGAAACAGGGCCAGTTTCAGACAGACTCCAACGATAACAAAGGCAAAAGCAGTAAATACCGTTCGCGTATGTGCCACCTCGGGCAAGCGTCTGGAAAGATCGTCCATATTCAGGGTGCCGGTCATCTGGTACATCAGGCCGATACCAATCAAAATAAAAGTGGCACCGATGGTGCCCATAATTAAATATTGATATGAGGCCCAGAGCGCACGTCTATCTTTTCCCAGTGCGATCAAAGCATAGGCTGACAGAGAGGAGATCTCCAGGAACACAAACACATTAAAAGCATCGCCTGTGGCAACTATGCCGAGCATTCCAGCCAGGGATAACAGGTACAAAATATAAAAAAGTGTGTGCCGATCTTCGGGAATTTCCTGTTTTATGCTGGTATGAGCAGCAAATAGCACAACCGTACTGACCGCTGAAATAACCAGTAATAGGAGTGCATTGAGCTGATCGATGCGATACTCAATACCCCAGGGTGCATCCCAGCCACCCAGTTCGTAAATAATCGTGCCCGAAGCCATCACCTGCTGCAGCAAAAGACTGCTGATTAGAAAGGCTAGACCACTCACTATAAGAGTGAATAGCCATACCAGGCGTGATCGTGTTAGAAACAGGCATAAAGGTGCCGCCATCAGCGGCACAATAACCTGCAAAATCGGCAAATGCGCTAACAATCCAGATTATCCTTTTTTTGTATTTCTTCTTCTTCGATACTTCCATAGGCTTCTTTAATGCGCACCGCCAGCGCAAGCCCCAAAGCGGTGGTGGCAATGCCGACTACAATGGCGGTAAGAATTAAAACATGGGGTAAAGGATTCGAGTATTGGCTTATCCCTTCAGCTAAAATGGGTGCTGTACCACCATCGACCTTCGCCATGCTGATATAAAAGATAAAAACTGAGGTCTGGAAAATAGACAGGCCAACAATTTTTTTAACCAGGTTGCCATGGGCGATAACGATGTAAAATCCGACCATCATCAGCACCACCACAATCCAGTAATTATAGAGTCCCATTATCATGAGTCATTATTCTCTTTATTCTGCTGATCGTTTCTGCGTCCCGCAAAGTTGAAAAAAATGATGACCATCACCGATGCAACGGTAAAGCCCACACCCAGTTCGATTAACAGTATGCCCAGGTGCTGGCCTGCCACCGGGTCAGCCGATAAAACACTGTAATCAAGGAAGTTTTTACCGTTCAACAGGGAAATAACCCCTACACTGCCGTATAGCAGTACACCGAAAGCGGCAAACAACTGTATAAAGGACTGATTAATGACTCGACGTGCGGTGCTCATACCGAACAACATGGTATACAGAATAATGGCTGCGGCAAAAATCACCCCTGCCTGAAAACCACCACCAGGCCCATAATCACCATGAAACTGAACATAAAGTGCAAATAACAAAATAAAAGGAATCAGAATTTTGGCTACAATGCGCAGAATCAAATGCTCTTCATGCATTGATTTATTGATCGAATCGATCTCTGCAATGTCTTTGGGGTGGCGCACCACCGATAAAAGTGCCAATACTCCCATGCCAGCGGTAAAGATGACCACCACCTCGCCAAGCGTGTCAAATGCTCTGTAGCTTGCTAATACAGACGTTACGATATTGGGCACGCCAATTTCCTGCATGGAATCATTAATATATCGAGGTGCAACATGAAGATGAACAGGGTCTTGTGCTAAGCCAAAATATGGCATATCCAGTGTGCCGTAGATCAACAGGCTACCCGTAACAATAACCACAGCTAAAGCCAATACAGGTTTATGGCGCACGGGTTGCTCTGAGCGTCCTGTCATGGTAATCGCCACCAGCATGAGCAAAGTGGAGATCCCTGCCCCCACGGATGCTTCTGTAAAAGCCACATCCACAGCATCCATAGCGACAAAAAAACTAGCGGATAGCAGACCGTAAATACCTGACAGCATAATGACCGCAAACAGATCTTTCATCCTGACAATGGCAATGGCAACACCCACCAGAAAGGCCAATAAGACGATATCAATCAGGGTTTCGATGACTTCACCTTCTCATTATCTTCTTTTTTCTCAAGCTCAGGCATGAGGTTATTGTGTACTGCAGCATTGGCCAATGCATGGCTTGCCGTTGGACTAATGAATAAAGTCATTAGCAGAATTATCATGAGTTTCAGAACCACAAGTCCGTCTGGATTTTGTAGCATTAGCCCGATTAAAATCATCACGGTGGCTAAAGTCTCAGTCACGCCTAACGCATGCATCCGGGTATAAAAATCCGGGAAGCGCAAAATGCCCACCCCACCCGATACGCACAAAAAACTGCCTATTAGCAAAAACACTGCACTGCTTATATCCATCAAAGTATCCATTGTGAATTCTTTTTCATTATTATTTCTGCTGGTCGCTGCCCTTAAATATGGAAGCGTCAGAATAATGCAACACGCCAATCACACTGATAAAATTAATAAGGGCGTACACGATAGCAATATCCAGAAACTCTGGCCGTCCCATCACAAAGCCTAACAGTGAAATAAGCAGAACGGTCTTGGTGCCAAACATATTAACGGCAAGTATACGGTCGTAGAGCGTAGGCCCAATGATCCCTCGAGCGATCGCCATGATCATGACAACAAGAATGGCTATGGTTGCAGCTATTAGCATTAGCTTTCCAGCCTTGTAACTCGGCGGTCCATTTCACCGGCTTCCAGCTCTTCAATCGATTCTCTTACCAACGCGTGTACCATAAATTGATCTCCCTCCAGATTGACAGTAACTGTACCTGGAGTCAGCGTAATAGAATTTGCGTAAATGACTTTTCCTATATCCGTTTTCTGGCTGGCCTTAATGGTCTTTAGGGTAGGAGAAATAGTCTTGTTACCAAGCCAGATATGTTTTACAACCAATAAGTTGGCGAGAATAATTTCTTTAGTAAGCCAGGCATAGTAACCGGGAAGTTTTAGTGTGATATGCAAGGGCTGGGATTCGTGATCGACCACATCCATTCGGTGCGCTATGTATAGAACCAGGGCGATAGAGATCGCACCAAGTGACAGCGTGAGGGCGGTATTGTGATCAGAGTTAAGCAACCAAAATATGGCTAAAGATAAACATAGAAAGATAGTGTGTCGCATTATTAGCCTGCTATCTGAGAGCGTGCAATAAGATTATGTCAGGATGAACTTTATAATATAAAGAATGGACATCTCATCGTTGACTCCGTTATTCAATTTTGATTAGAGTTGTCCACATGGGTATTCAGCTTTAAGCGTCTTGAAAATTCTGTCTCTTAGCATTTTTGCCGTATCAATTTCGGGAGACAGTTGCTTTGAAATAGTTTTAATTATACGAGCTTCCGATTCATCTTCGGGCAGGCAAAAAGGAAGAAAGCGTATAGGCGGAATTTGATCCCAGTTGCGATGAGGTCTACTCATAAATCCATAAAACTCAACGCTCTTCTTGCTCTGTCTTTTGATAATTGAAGGATCAATGGCTTGAGTAGCGGCAAGAAACCCCTGTATAAAGTAAATACAGTGTTTGGCTTTCATCTGCTCTGGTGTTGTCGTTAAAGCCTGACAAGATTCCTGTAATAGCTGATCACCCTCTGGCCCAATATTTTTAGCTGAAAAAACTGAAAATGATACGATTGACGTCATGGCTAATAAATAAGTGCTGATTTTCATCTCATACCAGCCGACAGGTCAGGCTGAATAAGCTCTGCAGTGAATAAGTGATGTCAGCAGGGAACATAATTATCCATAAGTTTATAACGTTGAAATGGAATTTAGCTCACTTGCTGCACACACGTAAATTCGATAAATACTGCGGTTATCATCGAGAAATACGATATATACGTAAAATACTGCGGATATATTCGTAAAATACGAACAGTTATAATTTATAACTCCGCTTAATTACCATCATCAGCTTGCGGAGAGACAGCGACAGCGAACAGTACGATATCGTTAAAGTTTATTCAGTAATATCGGGACTGGATTTAGAATTACCGACCTTGCTTGTTCTCGTTGCTGGCTCTATACATTAAAGTCGTTCAATTCGATACATTGTCATGCTTTGCTTCCCGCAGCAGTATTTCTTCCAGCGCCATCCCGGTCAAACCGTGATGGTGCGCGGTAATAAAAAATAGCCAACAAACTGAGCAGAGTCACCAGTCCGAGTGGCTCATTTTGATTTGTCCGCACAGACCATTGCTAATATATAAGCATCGATGCCAGGTAGAGTTATTTTTAAATGGATAAAACAAAACCTTAAGATCAGAGCACTTTTATGCACTACAACGAATGCTGTAATGACTCAAATCTGGATCGCCCTTTGTACAGTTTTATTATTGGCATTTATTAAATTCAGCAGCAAGATACAAGCATCTATGCAGACTATCTTACGACTTTTTCAGCTCAACTTATTTATAAGGCGCGACTTATTTGATCTCT
>JBLYYN010000250.1:0-6444 GCA_048550535.1 Gammaproteobacteria bacterium | reverse complement strand
CCAGTTGTTTACGTGCCTTGGGGTCAGCGAATGTCATTTTACCGAGTGTGTTGCGATCAAGACTGCCATCCACATTTAATACGTCTTTGCCAAACAATGCGCCAATCTCGTCTAATGCCGGCTGGCCCGGTTGTACCAGTTCCCGAGCAATCAGGTCGGTGTCGATAATGGGCACACCCAGTGCTGAAAATAGCTCGGAGACAGTGGTCTTACCGCTGCCTATGCCACCGGTGAGGCCTATGACCAGCATGGCCTAAAATGGGCCCAGCCATATGTTCATAATCGCATCACCCCATATCAGGCTGATCCAGCCGGCAATAGCCAGATAAGGCCCGAAGGGGATGGGGATATTTTTATCATGGCGGACCAGGACAATCATGGCAATGCCAATAACCGCGCCCACAAATGAAGACAGCACGATGATAACCGGCAATAGCTTCCAGCCCAGCCAGGCACCGAGTACGGCCAGCAGTTTGAAATCGCCATAGCCCATGCCTTCCTTGCCGGTGAGTAAACGAAACAGATGGTACACCGACCACAGGCTAAGGTATCCGGCAATAGCCCCGATGACGGACGATTCTAAATCGGTAAACAGGCCAAACAGGTTACAGAGAATACCCAGCCATAGCAGGGGCAGGGTGATATTGTCGGGTAACAGCTGTTTATGAAAATCAATCATGGTCAGGGTGATTAATGACCAGGTGAGAACCAGGGCGGTAACCGTCTGCCAGCTGACACCATAGTGATAGGCGACCATTACCGACAGCATAGCCGTAACAGCTTCAACCAGGGGGTATTCCAGGGATATGTGTGACTGGCAGGAAGAGCAGCGACCCCTGAGTACCAGGTAACTGATCAGCGGAATGTTTTCCCAGAAACGTATTTTATGCCCGCACTGGGGGCATGAGGAGGCTGGGGCAGCCAGGGTGAATGTTTCGCTAGTTTCGGTTTTTTCCAGCTCCAGGAATTCCGTACACTGAGATCGCCACTCCTTTTCCAGCATGATGGGCAGGCGATAGATCACCACGTTCAAAAAACTGCCAAAGGCCAGGCCGATGAATACAATCAGGCCATAAAACACCCAGGCCTGATTTTGTAGTAATTCGATAAATTCCATTGAGGTTTTAGACCACGTCGCCCATCTGAAAGATAGGTAGATACATGGCAATAACCAGGCCACCGATGACGATGGCCAGGAATACCATAATCAGGGGTTCCATCATACTGGTCAGTGCATCCACCGCATCGTCGACCTGTTCTTCATAATAATCGGCCACTTTGGATAGCATGGTATCCAGGGCGCCTGATTCTTCACCGATGGCGACCATCTGAATCACCAGATTGGGAAACAGGTCAGGAAATTGCCGCAGGCTGGTCTGCAGCTGGGTACCAGAGGAGATATCATCACGCACTTTCATCAGAGCTTTGTAGTAGACCACGTTACCTGAGGCGCCGGCAACTGAATCCATGGCTTCCACCAGTGGTACACCCGCAGCAAACATAGTGGCAAGAGTCCTGGAAAAGCGGGCGACAGCCGATTTCATGGTTAATTCACCCACCGCAGGAATCTTGAAGGCCAGTTTATCCAGCATTTCCCTGAACTTGGGTGACTTTTGTTTTAGTTTTGTAAAGCCAATCACGGCAGCGACTATGCCGCCAAATATCAGGTGCCAGGCATCGATAAACGCATCCGACAGTCCGACGACAAATTGAGTGAAGGCAGGCAGTTCACCACCAAAACTCTGAAACATTTCAGCAAAAACCGGAACCACGAACATTAACAGGATGGCTGATACGACAAAGGCAACCACCAGGACAGACATGGGATATACCATTGCTTTTTTGATTTTAGCTTTTAGCTGCTCTGTTTTTTCCTTATAAGTGGCAATTTTCTCCAGCAGGGTTTCCAGGGCGCCCGACTGTTCACCTGCCTCAACCAGATTACAGAACAGGTCATCGAAGTAGAGTGGGTGTTTTTGCAGGGCTGAGGCAAAGGTACCCCCGGCTTCGACATCTGCTTTGATGGCAAATATCAGTTCTCGCATACTGGGGTTGGAATGACCTTCACCGGTAATTTCAAAGGATTGAACCAGGGGCACACCGGCTTTCATCATGGTGGCCAGTTGGCGACTGAATATGGCAATATCCGCGGGGATGATTTTTTTAGCCGATGAGCCAAACAGAGGTTGAGCTTTCTTTTTTACCTTTTTAGGGGTGATACCCTGGCGTCGAAGTTCGGCTTTGACCAGGTTCATATTAGCCCCGGTTACTTCGCCTTTTACGGGCTTGCCATCCCGGTTTTTTCCTTCATACAGGAATAGGGATTTTGCAGCCATTTTTTTTTGTTTTGCCATGCTTAATCCTTGGTCACTCGGTTAACTTCTTCGAGGCTGGTCATGCCTGCGATCACTTTTTTCAGGGCTGAACGCCTCAGATCATCAATGCCTTCTTTGGACGCCTGATCGGCTATATCCTGAGCATTACCTCCGGACATAATGATTCGACCGATTGCGTCTGATATTGGCAATACCTGATATACACCAACCCGACCTTTATAGCCTTTATCGCACTGGTCGCAGCCAATCGACTTATACAGTTTCAGGCCGCTGGCAATGTCCTCATCGGTAAAGCCTTCTTCTCGCAGCGCTTCCTGGGGAATATCATCCTGTTTTTTACAGTTTTCACACAAGCGACGAGCCAGTCGCTGGGCGATGATCAGGTTCACTGCGGAGGCAATATTGAAGGGCGGGACGCCCATGTTTACCAGGCGGGACAGAGTCTGGGGTGCATCATTGGTATGCAGAGTAGAGAGTACCAGGTGTCCGGTTTGTGCGGCCTTGATGGCTATTTCTGCGGTTTCCAGGTCTCGAATTTCACCTACCATGACGACATCCGGATCCTGACGCAGGAAGGCCCGTAATGCCGAGCCAAAGTCCAGTCCGACTTTGGTATTTACATTGACCTGATTAATACCTTCCAGGTTGATTTCTACCGGATCCTCTGCGGTGGAAATATTACGATCTTCGGTATTGAGGATATTAAGACCGGTATACAGGGATACGGTTTTACCACTACCGGTGGGGCCGGTTACCAGAATCATGCCATAAGGGTTAGCCAGAGCTTCCATATAACGTTGTTTTTGTTCCGCTTCATAACCCAGTACATCTATGCCCAGTTTAGCACTGGAGGAATCCAGAATACGCAGTACGATTTTTTCACCAAACAGGGTGGGGCAGGTGTTAACACGGAAATCAATAGCCTTGTTCTTGGATATGCGCATCTTGATACGGCCATCCTGGGGCACACGACGCTCAGCGGTATCCATGCGCGACATAACCTTGATACGGGCACACAATCGATTACCCATGGCCACCGGCGGTGAGGCCACTTCCCTTAGTACACCATCGATGCGAAGTCGAACCCGGTAGCGTTTTTCATAGGGTTCGAAATGGATATCGGAAGCCCCTTTCTTAATGGCGTCCAGTAGTACCTTGTTAACAAAACGTACAATCGGGGTATCATCGATCGAAGAATCGTCTTCGACCTTTTTCTTGTCGTCATCGTCAGTCCCGAAATCCAGATCGTCCATGTCCTCATCGCCGAGCATATCGGCCATGGGTTCATCATCGCCTTCGATAATTTTCTCGATGAGGATATCAAGCTTATCCACCTCAACCAGTACCGCTTCGGTATTGATGCCGGTATGGAACTTGATTTCATCCACTGCCGCCAGGTTAGTGGGCTCGGAAATGCCGATATAAAGACGATTGCCTCGTTTATACAGGGGCAGGGCATGGTGTTTCTTGATCAGCTTGAGATCTACCAGTTCCTTGGGTAGCTGTTCCAGGTCCAGACCCGCCAGGTCCATTACCGGCAGGCCAAATTCCTGAGCACCGGCCACGGCTATCTTGTTGGCGGAGACCAGTTTTTTATCCGACAGGTATTTAACTACGGACACTTTTGCCTTAATGGCAGAAGCCTGGGCAGTTTTGGCGTCGTCTTCTGAAATCAGGCCATCGATGACCAGTTTCCGGGTCAGGCCGCTGAGTTTAATGTCTGCTGTCATAAAATTATCTGAAAGGCCATGAAGCTTTAGTTCTACGTTATTATGATTCTATAAGATACTAAGTATAATAGAAAAAAACACAAAAAATCCAAGTTCCTTGTGATCAGTCTATAACATTGGGACCAACATGGCATTTATTGGCGCAAATTTACAATAATTATTTCAACGGATAATATTTCAGCGGTTAAAACATATTGCACTGGCGGAAAGTACCTGAGTCTGGAATAAAACAAGTGGGGAGTTTTTATACTATTTGGCGTTTATTTTTATCGGAAAGATTGTAGACGGTCACCTGTATCTGGTGGCGAGGTGAGTGTTATCTGGTTACAGGATTTGTAGCGATTATCCAATGATCGGTTTAGATAGAAAATAAAACATAGGGCAGAAATAAAAACAGCCAGGGTAAAGAACCCTGGCTGCTAAGATGGCTAGACTAAATTTCTACTAATCGATTAGTCTTCACCAAAGTTAGGACGGTATTTGGCAAATACTGAGCCATCAGTCACCGCGAATTTGACGGAACCATTAGATTGAATTCTAGGTGTAATTTCAATGTTAAGTCCATCAAGATTGGCATTGCCGGTACCATCGGCTGCGAATGTCATCAATACAACAGAGCCATCCCAGGCGATGGTTTCGAATGCTGAGCCAGCTGCCAGGGTGGCAGCAGTATGGGGTGTACCTGTAAGATCTTCCTGAGTGAATCGTGCACATGTTTTTAGAGCAAGAAAGTCAGCAGGTAAGTCATTCTTCTTGGCGACGCATTCAGAGATGGCATTTTGCAGCTCACGTACACTGGATGTGACTTCGGTGGTGGCCGTGGTACGAGTGATATAGGTCTGGTACTGAGGAATCGCAACCGATGCCAAAATACCGATAATGGCAATTACGATCATCAGTTCGATCAGGGTGAAACCTTGTTGGGCTTTTTTAGCCCCTAGCTGGATATTCATCATGGAAAAACTCCTGGTTAAGTAAGTAGTTTATTTTCAGAGGAGGCAAAAACAGCATCCTGATTAAAAACTGCCTCGTTTGAGGTTGTAGATATTACAGCAGACACTGTGCCAGGTTTTAGATGTGGTATTAATTTGTGGAGTTTCAATAGTTTATAGATGTAGTGCGGGGAACAGACGGGTGTTAAAAGCTGACAATCGGAGCAATGGATTGTTAAAAAGTGACCATATTGTCAATTTAATTCAATTAGAATTTTGTGATTGCCTTATATTTATTCATCGCTTTAGTAGAGTAATGGTTTGCCGCTACTCAATATTGAGTTTGCCTAATCTATAACGCAGCTGGCGTAATGTCAGCCCGAGTAATTTAGCCGCTGCAGTTTTGTTCCAGCGGGTTTTTTCCAGAGCCTGAATAATAGAAGTTCTTTCATTATTAGCCAGAGATAAGTCTGTAGATCCCGCGAATACAGGATTTGAGGCATCGATCAGATCCGGAGTCGCTTGTGATGTCCGGTGTCGAGGTAGTTGCAGGTCACCCAGTTCAATAATATTGCCTTCGCAAAGAGCCAGGGCGCGTTCCAGAATATTTTCCAGCTCACGAACATTACCAGGAAAACTGTAGTGGGTCAGTGCTTCAAGAGCAATTGAAGATACACTGGGAGGCGCTGTAAGTGCTGATTTTTCTGCCAGACGGGCAAGTAAATAATGAGCCAGCAGTGGAACATCCTGAGTTCTCTGTCTCAGGCTAGGTATATTAAGTTCGATGACGTTGATTCGGTAAAACAGATCCTCACGGAATTTACCCTGTTGTACCAGTTCGGTCAGGTTCTTGTGGCTGGCACTGAGAATTCTCACATCAACAGGCTGTTCATGCTGGTCACCCACAGGGCGAATGGCTTTTTCCTGTATGGCTCGGAGCAGTTTTACCTGCATATTTAACGGCAGGTCGGCGACTTCGTCCAGAAACAGGGTGCCGCCATGGGCCGCGACGAACAGGCCCTGTTTGTCACTACTGGCACCGGTGAAACTGCCTTTTTTGTGACCAAAGAATTCACTTTCCATCAGTTCACTGGGGATGGCGCCGCAGTTGACCGGCACAAAACTAAACTCGGATCGGGCTCCCTGTTCATGAATCAGCCTGGCGGCGAGTTCCTTACCGGAACCGGATTCACCGTGGATGAACACCGGTGCCTGACTACGGGCCAGTTTGCTGATTTTTTTTCTGAGCTCTTCGATGATGGTCGAATGGCCCAGAAGATCTTTATTATGTGGGCTGACGGTTTTTATGGTTTCGCTAGAGCTGGGTAACTTGATGGCGGAACTGACCAGGTTACGTAGCACCTGTAGGTCAACCGGTTTCGAGACAAAGTCAAAGGCACCGGACTTAAGGGCTCTGATGGCTAATTCCATATTGCCGTGGGCGGT
>JBLYYN010000249.1:0-7033 GCA_048550535.1 Gammaproteobacteria bacterium | reverse complement strand
TGTTGAATGCTGGTGTGGTCGGATTGCTCGGGGGTATCGGCTAACTTTGCTCGAATCGGATTTAAATCCACATAGGCCATACAGGCGGCCAGGGCCGCTTCATCGAGCAAGGCCTGGGATTTAAAGCGACCTTCCCAAAAACGACCGGTACAGACATCCTCTTCATTGGCCTGTCGCGCAATAGTTTCATTCAATACGCGCATAAACCAGCTGATATCCATTAGTCTATCCCGCCAGATCTCAACCAGCTCATCCAGCACGCTTAATTCAGCGCTACCTAATGCCTGTTTCTGTAAATAACGCTGTGACAGTGCATGACCTTTAAATAATGCATGCCAGCGAGCAATGACTTCATCACGACTCCAGTCCTGGGCCTTTTCATAATCCACATGCAGTACGACATGGTAGTGGTTAGACATGACTGCATACGCACACACATCAAGCGCAAATATTTCAATCAGTTCATACAGCTTATTTTCAATCCACTGACGACGATGATTATAGTTTTGTCCTGTGAGTTGATCATCACCACATAAAAATGCGCGACGCACACAGCGAGATACACAATGGTAATAGGAAGTAGCCTCTAACGAGACCTGAGTATAACGAGGTTTGGGCATGGCAAGCTCCTTTGCCGGTGGGATAATCCAAGTGTTTATCCTCTGCTTTGTAACGAATCTTGTCAAGTGCTAGGATGGGTGTCCTGATATCCACTAGGATGGGTGTCCTGATATCCACTGATATCCACGGTGAAAAACCCCGCACCTATTAGCTAGAACGTTATGCCACAAAGGAGCCAGCTTGGAAGTAACTGAAAATATTTGGCATGAGTACCATGTGAAATTAGCCGCTTTCATAAGGTCCAGGGTGTCTGAAGATCTGGTTGATGACCTTCTTCAAGATGTATTCATAAAAATTCATGCAGGAATAGACTCTCTTAAAGAGGGGGCCAAGCTAGAAAGCTGGCTGTATCAAATAACTCGCAATACGATCATTGATCATTATCGCTCAAGGCGATTATCTGAAGAGTTACCAGACTGGATAGAGCAACCCCAACCAGAACAGGAAGAGGTCATAAGAAGAGAACTATCATCATGCCTTGAACCGATGATCAAAGAACTACCTGATAAATACCGTAAAGCTATTCAAATGTCAGAAATGGAAAACAAAACTCAAAAAGAAGTGGCTGAACATGAAGGTATTTCATTGTCGGGTGCAAAATCGAGAGTTCAAAGAGGCAGGATTTTATTAAAAACCATGCTAGATGATTGCTGCCAGATTGAGATAAGTAAGGACAATCAAGTTGTTTCGTATGATAAGAAACAACAGGAGTGCAAGCATTGCTGATTAAAATTATTTTGCGTCCTTTTCCTCCTACCCCCGTCTTTAGAGATGAAATTACTTTAATTCATCAATGACGGGAGATTAACATGACTCAATTAGCAAATGACAATATTCGCAGAGCAGTACGTGAACAGTATGGAAAAGTAGCAGAATCAGATGGTTCTGGATGCTGTGGTACGGAATCATCATGCTGCTCTGAAACGTTACCAGATGCAAAATCCACTTCACTGGAACTAGGTTACTCGAACAATGATGTGAATGAGGTGCCTGAAGGGGCAAATATGGGCTTGGGATGTGGAAACCCAAAGGCTATAGCCTCATTGAAACAAGGTGAAACTGTCTTAGATCTAGGGAGTGGCGGTGGATTTGACTGTTTTCTTGCCGTTAAAGAAGTTGGAGAATTGGGGCGCGTTATCGGCGTTGACATGACATCAGAAATGGTGAGCAAAGCTCGTGCAAATTCTGATAAAGCTGAATATGAAAATGTTGAATTTCGCCTTGGTGAAATAGAGCATTTGCCTGTTGCTGATGAAATAGTAGACGTAATTATTTCCAATTGTGTTATTAACTTGTCACCGGAAAAATCAAAAGTATTTCAAGAATCATTCAGGGTTCTGAAACCGGGTGGGCGATTGGCGATATCAGATGTTGTAGCTACTGCCGATATGCCTGACGAGGCAAAAACAAATATGGAATTGTTTGCTGGATGTCTATCGGGTGCTTCACTTATTCAAGATATAGAAGGGATGCTCAAAACTACAGGATTTGTTGATATACAGATCAAGCCTAAGGATGAAAGCAAAGAGTTTATAAGAAATTGGGTGCCTGATAGTAATATTGAGGATTATGTTGTTTCTGCAACGATAGAGGCAATAAAACCAAGGGCATAAAATAAACAGAATAAACAGGACACCCATGTTAAGACACCAATAAAAACAAAGGCTTAGAAGTATTCTAAGCTTTTCTTATTGTGGGTGACCTGATAAGCTGGAAAATTCTTGGAATATCTCATAATAACAATCAATATATTTAGGCTCAGAGTAAAAATAAAGAAATGAAATATAATAGCTTTTACTCTGCACCTAAACATTTACGGCGCCTCGTTTGTGGCCATATACTAATTGTTCTGTTTTTAATGCTTTCAGCATGTAATTCCGAAGATTCTTATCTTATTGCTCGAGCAGAAATTGAACGTATTGGATTGAAATACCGTGCACCAGATTTTATTGAACAAGTCAAGTCTGGTAATGTAAAGATAGTCAAACTCTTTCTGGCTGCGGGAATGTCCCCTAATCAAAAAAGTGGTTGGCGACCAGTATCTGCATTGACACATGCAGCTTCTGAAGGGCAGACTGAAGTAGCAAAAGTTTTATTACAAGCTGGGGCAAATGTTAATGAAAAGGCGGATAGATCAGGTGTTACTCCACTGGAAGCTGCTGCTTTTAATGGACATGCAGATGTGGCTAAACTACTGATCGATTCTGGTGCAAATGTCCATATTGTTGGTCCACCTGTAGAAGGAGGTGCAGGCCCAATATTGATTACTGCTAGTTGTACGTTCACTGATGACCAGAAACTAAGACACTATTTATATGAGAGAGGTGAAATAGCTTCTAAAGTTTACGGTAAGGAAAAAAATCACGCACAATATAAGAAATTGAGAAAAATGTTCGAGCCTGATCGCTTGGAGTTAGTGGATGCGCTTTTATCAGCAGGAGCAGATGTCAACAAAAGAGACAAAAGAAATGGTAATACAGCACTAACTTCAACTGCTGGTTGTGGGTATACGTCCATTGGACGTGTGCTCTACAATGCTGGAGCTGATATAAATGCTGTAAATAAATTTGGAGCGACCGCTTTGAGCATAGCTGCAGGCTTAGGGCATGTGGATTTTGTAGAATTTTTACTTGAGATAAAGCAAGTTGATATTAATAAAGGAACACCTCTGATATCTGCTTTAAAAGGAAATTATGAACTTTATATGGCTATAGATAATGACAGAGTAGAAATTGTAAAACAATTATTGAAGGCAGGAATAGATATTACTCAAAGAAGTGCAAATGGAGAAAGTGCGCTTGAATTAGCTAAGAAAAATGGTTTAATTAAAATTCACGATCTATTAAAAATAAAGGTTGAAGGAAAATACAAGCCCCAAAATAATGGGTCTGAGACAATGCCAGTAAGATAAGCTAAAAAAGACAAAACCGGATCAGAGAGTTTTGCCCTATGGGTGCAATTGTTTCTAAAAGGAAAACCGAAGAAAAACCGGGTTCAGAGAGCAATATACTCTAATATTAGAAACAATTGCTCTCTTACCCGGTTAATCCATGCGGTTAATCAGATTCGATGCACTTTGAGGAAACCACTATCAAAGAACGACGCATTAGTTTGCTAACACGGACAGTGCTGGCAATGGTCGTGCTGGTGTTGTTCGCTATCTCGAGCGGAGTACATGCGACCGAAAGCATCGCAGTGGAAAATACGGCACCCAACAGCGCCGTCGAGAGTTTAACTCCCCTCGATGAAGCACTCACGCAGCCGGAAGCCGAGGAGCCAGTGCTCTTAAAAGAGCTGCCACGCCAGCTCGAAGATATGCCCCCTATCCTACGAGACGCCACCTTCAAGATCAATCTTCGCGCTTATCACTTTGACCGGGAAGCGTTAAACGACCAACGAGACTACGCAAATTCTCTGGGTGGCGAGATCTTCTTCGAAACCGGTAAGTTTATGGACATCGCTCAGGTCGGCGTGTCCTATTACAGTTCAAACCTCTTCGGCAACTCTGAAAACCCGGGGCGAACCGGGTTGGTCGCGCCCAACGGAGATGACATCAATATACTGGGACAGGCTCATCTACTGCTTGGTGACGCCGACGGCTGGCAGGCCTCGCTTTACCGCCGCGCCATCAAAGTCCCCTATCTCGACACCAACGATAGCCGCATGATTCCACAAACGCACGAGAGCTATTTCATTTCGCGCTACGGCGAGCGAAGCGATTTTGGCTTTGGCCACTTCACTCGCACCAAACAAAAGAACAGCGAGCGCTTCATACCGATGTCGGAAGCCGCCGGTGCGCTCGACACCGACAAGGGTCTCTCGGTAGCGGGTGGGAAGGTCGAGATTCTCGACCATGCCAGCGTCGGTCTGTTCAACTACTATGGCTGGGACACTTTCAACACGCTGTACGCCGAGGCCAACTGGGCCTCATACATACTCAGGTCGCTCGGCACCAAGGTCGGCTTACAGTACACCGATCAACGTAGCGTCGGTGACCAGCTCGTTGGCGAATTCCACACATCGCATTTAGGGATTAAAGCGTCGGGCAGCGTGAAGGGAGTGATCTTGACGCTGGCGTACACCCAGGTCGACGATGAAGCGTCGATACGTTTTCCGTGGGGCGGGTTTCCTAGCTACAACTGGGGCATGCTTGAAAGCTTCAATCGGCCGGGTGAGCGCGCCTGGCGACTCGGGGTCTCTTTTTCCGGGACAGCGTGGGGTCAACCCGCATGGAGTGGTTTCGTAAACATCACCCATGGCTACGACGCCCGTGTTGCGAGTTCCGGTGCGGCTGCTCCCGATGTGAACGAGTCTGCCATTACGCTCGACTATAAACCCAAGTCGGACAGCCTTAAAGGTCTGTGGCTGCGATTTAGGACAGGGCGTGCCGAGTTCGATGATGATACCGAGGTAACCAATGTCCGTCTCATTGTGAATTATTCCTTACCGATTCTATGATATGCGAACAGGTCTGCTGCGCTCAGGTGGGAAGGTGAGGAAGCTGTCGTGTTTGTCATCTATTGCATTTATGTTAGCAAATGAGTAAATGGTTATTGGTTGGCTGAAAAAGGATAAACGAAATAAGAAGGCTTCTTGAATCACCATAGAAACAATCATTATTGAGAAATGACAAATGGAAAATTTACTAATTTCACCAGGCCTCTCGAATTCTTACGCGCGTAAGCTGTGCTTATCCTGTTTTTTATTTTGGGCATGGGTATTTAATTAGTGCGATCCGCATGGCCGGTAGGTTCACCTGCTAGCTTTTGTGCGAGAATGGTTAGAAACTAAGTGTAAATAGGCATTGCAAGAGTAAATAATTCATTGTGTATATAAAAAACTGGAGATTTACAGATTTAGTGATGCGAGACTGGAGCTAGACTTTTACTAAAAGGGTGTTTATTCTTCCTATACTTCATATCAGCACTAGAGATATATCTTAAGGTAAAACTAAGGACAGTCACTATGGAACTCGAAAACGGGATATTACATATCGATACGTTTCTGACCGTGACATTGGCGATTATTGTCCTGTTTACCGGTAAACGCCTGAATAATGCGGTTTCGTTCCTGCGCGAATTCAGCATTCCCGAACCGGTCACCGGCGGTTTGTTATTTTCTGTTCTGTTCGCATTACTGTACTTTATTACCGATGTCGGTGTTGAGTTTGAGTTGGTCGCACGCGATGTATTGCTGGTGTATTTCTTTACTACTATCGGGATCAACGCCAGCTTCAAGGATCTGATCGCGGGTGGCAAGCCACTGGTTATCCTGCTGACGATCACAATCGGCTATATGTTATTACAGGATCTGACCGGGATTACCGTGGCCAACCTGTTAGGCCAACCTTCTACTGTCGGCCTGATTGGCGGAACGGTATCGCTTATCGGTGGACATGGCACTGCCATTGCCTGGGCGCCACGCTTTGCTGAAGAATATAGTGTGGCAAATGCCATGGAAATCGGTATTGCCTGTGCCACCTTTGGTTTGATTCTAGCCAGTTCCATCGGCGGCCCCATCGCCAAGTTTCTTATTTCTCGCCACAAGCTACAACCTGAAAAGGTGGAGCCACTGGATGTCGGCGTGACCAAGGAGTATAAGAAACAGGAACTAGATTATATGAATTTTCTGGATGCAGTACTTGCGATCCATATCTGCATTATTATTGGTTTACTGTTAAATGAAGTCTTGGAAAAGTGGGGACTGAAGCTCCCGAATTTCGTCACCTGCCTGTTTGCCGGTATCCTTATCACTAACTTGATACCGAAATCTTTTCCCCGTATTTCGGGTACCGAATGGCCGAGTCGAACACCGGCCATGGCAATGATTGCGGATGTTTCCCTGGGTACCTTCCTGGCAATGTCATTGATGAGTATGCAACTCTGGACCTTGATCGACCTGGCGGGCCCCATCTTTGCTATTTTAGGCGCGCAACTCATTGTGGCTGTCGTGGTCATCATGTTTGCAGTTTTCCCGCTAATGGGACGTAATTATGATGCCGCCGTGATATCGGCAGGGTTTGCCGGTTATTCCATGGGCGCAACCCCGACAGCGATGGCGAATATGTCGGCGGTGACGCAACGTTATGGCGCTTCGCATATGGCATTTATTATCGTGCCGCTGGTGGGGGCCTTCTTTATCGATCTGGTTAACGCGGTGATGATCCAGTTCTTCCTTGGACATATGTAATTTATATCTGAATTAAGGAAAACTAACAAACTAACTGAGTTAAGTAAGTTAAGGGGTCAGAGCCACTACTGTCCCACTAACGCCGAGCCAGTGACAACGTTAATTGTGGCGACGCGTGTTTGTCCGGCTTTATTTTCTCAAACAAGCTATTCAGGTCGCGTTTGCTGAATAAATTAGTTTGCAGTAATCGTGTGATTTGTTGCATGCTCTGTGTAATTTTTGA
>JBLYYN010000248.1:0-2974 GCA_048550535.1 Gammaproteobacteria bacterium | reverse complement strand
TACCTTTAAACTCATAATTTTCACTGGAATGTTACTGGAAGTCAGTTCAGAGAATTACAACGAACTAGCGCTGGCTGTAGATGAAATAGCGGAGCGAATTAGAACGCTTGGCGTAGCAGCTCCAGGGACATACAATGCTTTTGCCGAGCTGAGTTCTATTAATGAAGTTGAAGCTATTCCTGAAGCAAAGCGAATGGTTGAAATACTAAATCAGTCCCATGAATCGGTCGTCAGGACATGTAGAGAAGCACTAAAGGTCGCACAAAGTGCAGATGATGAGTCTTCTTCAGCACTGATTTCCGACAGAATGCGCATTCATGAAAAGACGGCCTGGATGTTAAGAGCATTGCTTGACTGATTATCCGGTGCAACTGTGTTGCTTTACATAATGAGGGCTATCCGCGGAGCTTTACCGAAACGCCCATGAAACTCTGCGGAAAATTGCCCTAGATATGTGGCCATTTCTCAAAGCAATATTTGAGACGATATCCTACGGATGGTTAGTGTCTACTAACTCGCGGTAGGCTGTATTTAATCTCACGGCTTTCAGATATTCAGTAAATGCCCGAATATACAAAGATATTAGTCCTGGTTGATCGGTAATGTCATTTAGAATTGGGAATACAGATATTACATCATGGTAATTACCGGTAACTATAAATCATGGCACAATAGTAACCATGCAAACCGACGCAGATGAATTAATCAAAAAACACAAGCAGCTAAACCAGTCTGACATGCAGAAGGTGCGCTCACATATACAGCGAGAAGCCGGTGAATGGATACTCAATACCCTTATGATTGAAGGTTGCGATGTACCTTTTAAGTTCAAACGCAAACAGGCCTATAAAGATGTTACCGGCCAACGTGTAAACTTGACCTATTACCGCACTACTGAAACCGTAGCCGGCATTGAAATGGAAGTTATGAATGTGGTGAGAATCAAAATTGCCTGAGCTGGCCTGGCTCTGTGAGGGTATTTAGAGTTTTTAAAAGAAAACGCGAATGCAAGCCCGCATCCTGCTCACGCCCCTTACCTGCGTCCATGCAGGCAACGCAAATGAACGCAAATTTAATGAATGGCTTGTAAACTCGCATTTACACATACGATTGCTGCATAGGCTAAATTTTCAAGATAAGGCGAATATATACATTCGTATTAATTAGCGTTTAGTTTTTAGATCTAAGTTTATGTGTCGCTGGCTAGGCACAACTGGTGGTTGCGAATCATACAATCTTACTCAAAGCGAGCTGTCAGTTTTAATCTTTGCCACAGAGTTAATGATTGATGGTTTTGGAAAACACATTAATAATCACCACGCCCGAGATAATCAGTGCCATGCCAATCAGTGCCGCAGTATCCGGAATCTGTTTATAGACTACCGCGCCGACGATGGTGATTAATACTATGCCCAGGCCAGACCAGATGGCATAGGACAGACCTACCGGGATGGTGCGTAGTACCAGTGCCAGACAATAAAAGGCTATGCCATAGCCGATGACCACCACCAGGCTGGGAACCAGTCGGGTAAATTCTGCGCTGGCCTTGAGGGCGCTGGTGGCAATCACTTCTGAAATAATGGCGATGGCCAGGTATATGAATGCGGGGTTCATGGGGTTTATCCAATTTTTCGTGGCTGGCTTAAAGAGGTAATTGTATTCGGTCTGTGCAGTGCTTGTCTTTACTGTCTGACAGACTATGGCAGCTGCTTTCATGGTCTGTTAATCGGGACAAACAGCAGGCTGTATTTTGCCGGTTATCATGGTATCCTACGCAGTTCCTCCACAGAAACACAAGGTATTATGGCTCGCAAGCTATATATCAAAACATTCGGTTGCCAGATGAACGAATACGATTCGGCCAAAATGCACGATGTGCTGGCTGAGTCGACCGACATCGAACAGGTGGCTACACCTGAAGAAGCCGACATTCTCCTGCTCAATACCTGCTCTATCCGTGAAAAAGCCCAGGAAAAGGTGTTTTCATTGCTGGGCCAATGGAAAGACTGGAAGAATGATAAGCCGAATCTGGTGATTGGTGTGGGTGGCTGTGTCGCTTCACAGGAAGGAGGTGCCATTCGCCAGCGAGCGCCTTATGTGGATATGGTGTTTGGCCCGCAGACCCTTCATCGGCTGCCGGAGATGCTGAATACGGTGGAACGGGAGCATCATTCCGTAGTGGATATTTCCTTCCCTGAAATCGAGAAATTCGACAATTTACCGGAACCTCGTGCCGAAGGTCCCACCGCCTTTGTCTCTATTATGGAGGGTTGCAGCAAGTACTGCACTTTTTGTGTCGTGCCCTATACCCGGGGTGAGGAAATCTCCCGACCTTTTGATGACATACTGGCCGAAATTACCAAGCTGGCTGCTCAGGGGGTGCGTGAAATCAATCTGCTGGGGCAGAATGTCAATGCTTATCGCGGCACCATGGACGATGGAGAGATCGCTGATCTGGCGTTGTTGATCTATTATGTGGCAGCGGTAGACGGTATTGAGCGCATCCGATTCACTACCTCCCACCCAGTGGAGTTTTCCGATTCACTGATCCAGGCCTTTTCCGAGGTGCCGGAACTGGTGAGTTTTGTGCATTTACCTGTACAGAGCGGCTCTGATCGAGTACTGGCAGCGATGAAGCGGGGGCACATGGCGATGGAATACAAATCCAAAATTCGTCGTTTGCGTGAGGCCCGGCCCGGCATTACGATTTCATCGGATTTCATTATCGGTTTCCCCGGCGAGACCGATAGCGACTTCGAGCAAACCATGCAGCTGATCGAGGATGTGGGTTTCGACCATTCATTCAGCTTTATTTACAGTGCCCGACCCGGTACGCCAGCGGCGTCTCTGGACGATGATGTGTCCATGGACGTGAAGAAAGCCCGTCTGGCAAGATTACAGGCTCGCATCAATGACATGGCCGCGGCCATTAGCCAGGACATGGTGGGTAGCGTGCAGCGCATTCTGGTGGAGC
>JBLYYN010000247.1:0-5553 GCA_048550535.1 Gammaproteobacteria bacterium | reverse complement strand
TGAAATCACGCCCGATTTATAGCGTTCTTTTCCTTTAACTTCTTGATCAGCCATTTTTGCCTCCTAGAGCAAATAATATAAAATTATCTGTTATCTGTAATAAGTGTTCTTTGGTGAGCCGGATAGTGTAAAGCTAAATGGCAAAAAACCACCAACAGAAAAAACCACCAATATCTCAGCGGGAACGGAATTATGGACAAGCTGATCCATAATTACAATTCAAATTTTTTAATTGTAACCATAACTGTTTACTTATAATATTCATCGGACTGATATAGATATTACTATGGGTCGATAATTATGCGAATTACACTGCGTCAGCTAGAAGTCTTTGAGGCCGTAGCTCGTATGGAAAGCTTTACCCGAGCGGCCAAGCATTTGCATCTTAGTCAGCCTGGTGTTTCTATGCAAATCAAACAGTTAGAAGAAAATATTGGCTTGCCGTTATTTGAACAGTTGGGTAAAAAAATACACTTGACAGCGGCTGGACGAGAAATGTATGGCTACAGCCAGAGCATAGGGCAATTGCTGAATGAAGCAGAAACCGTCATTGAGGAATTAAAAGGTGTACAAAGTGGCCGACTGGCTATTTCAGTGGCAACCACCGCCAGTCATTTTGCCACCCGGCTTATGGCAGCGTTCTCTCAGCAGTATGAGGGGGTTACCATCAGCCTGGACATTACTAATCGGGAAAGTCTGCGCCGACAGCTGGATAACAATGAACCGGATCTGGTGATTATGGGGCAACCTCCGGAAGGAGTAGACGTGGAATCAGAAATATTTATGGAGAATCACCTGGTTATGATTGCGCCCACCGATCATCTGTTAGTGAAAGAGAAAAATATACCCCTGTCACGGTTCAGCAATGAGCAGTTCGTGGTGCGTGAGACGGGTTCGGGTACGAGAAGTGCGATTGAGCGTTTTTTTGAAGAACACGGGGTTAATTTCAATACCGCTATAGAAATGAGTAGTAATGAGGCGATTAAACAGGCGGTTGAAGCAGGCCTGGGACTGGGGATTGTATCTATTCATACCCTGGAGCTGGAGCTGGAGACACACAGGCTGGTATTACTGGATGTGGAGGATTTTCCGATTATCCGTCACTGGCATATCGTGCAACGTCACGGAAAGCGCCTGTCACCGGTAGCTCAGGCGTTTAAACAGTTTGTATTAGACCATGCGGAACAATTTATACAGTCGTCTAAATAAAAAAGGGAATAATTCACATGTTCAGTAAATTAAAGATAAAAATAGATGTTCATACTTGTTCTTCATAGGTATTTAATCTATACATTGTCCTTAAGCTTTGAGGTATACATTATCTAGAGTCGGAGCTGAGATACAGGATGTAACGTGAGTGAATAAAGGATTTGAATAAAAATATAAACATCGATGGAGTTCATAAGTATGAAAAAAACGTTAATTGCAGGTTTAATCGCTTTAGCCCCTTTCGCTGTACAGGCTGCTGAAAAAGGTCCAGGTTGTGGTTGGGGTGCTATGGTATTTGATGGCCAGTCTGGTCTTGGTCCAAACATACTGGCCGCTACCACCAATGGTACTTTTGGTAACCAGACCTTTGGCATGACCTCAGGTACCGCGGGTTGTGATGTCAATACCACTATCACTGTTGCCGCTGCTGATCTTTTCCTGGATGAAAACATGGAAAAAGTTGCTCGCAATATGGCAACTGGTGAAGGCGAAGCTCTAGATACACTGGCTAGCTTGATTGGTGTTGCTGAAGAAGACAAAGCTCATTTCTTCACAATGACACGTAACAACTTCGGCAAAATCTATGGTGGCGATAAAGCCAGCAGTGTAGAGGTTCTTACATCACTGAAAGAAGTTATGAAAGCTGACAGTAAGCTGGCTAAATACGTCGCTTAATGTTA
Source organism: Gammaproteobacteria bacterium (assembly GCA_048550535.1). Classification (GTDB taxonomy): domain Bacteria; phylum Pseudomonadota; class Gammaproteobacteria; order SZUA-229; family SZUA-229; genus CBDULX01. The sequence goes on along the minus strand of JBLYYN010000247.1, from coordinate 3,664 downwards.
CTCAGGAACGGCCGCATTTGCGGCCGTTTTTGTTTAAAAATGTTTATTCCTTTAACCTGTATATTCTGGTTTTAATTTTTTAGTAGTCTTACAATAATTATAAATAACATGAGTCGATTATTCTGGGCCCTGTGTTTCAGCTTACTGGTCAGTACTGCCAAAGCCGAACACAATTATTCTGATTTTCTTGTCGATAAAGCTAATGCTCTGAATCTAGCCAGTCATAATTACTGGCATAAGCTGCTGCATTACAAAAAAAACTGGCTGGGTGGATATGAAAGTCAGGCTGATGATATTCACTATTTCTTTGCAAAAGATGGTAAATATAATCCTGAGAGCGAATTAACGGCTACCATCAAGTCTTTTTTTGATATCACTCATCAGGGAGATGAGCATGCTCAGTGTCGATTTCCGGCACGTTATCACTGGTTACAAACCATTCTGAATATTGATAACAAACAATTGTTGGGCCAACATTGTCCGACACTCGAGGAATGGAAGCAGACGCTTCATCTGAAGTCCGTCACCCTGGTGTTTCCGTCTTCCTATCTGAATAGCCCTTCATCCATGTACGGCCACACATTACTTAGGGTAAATCCTGACGACCATAGAAAGGATATGCCATTAGCAGCATATGCGCTAAATTATGCAGCCAATATGCAGCCAGGTGAGATCGGTATTGTATTCGCCTATAAAGGCATTTTTGGTGGTTATCCAGGAATATTTTCCATAGTGCCTTACTATGAAAAGATTAAAGAATACAGTGATATTGAAAACCGAGATATCTGGGAGTATGAACTGGATTTGACCCGGGCGGAAGTAGAGCAAATGATGCGTCATGCATGGGAAGTCAAGGATATTCGTTTCGATTATTATTTTTTTACGGAAAATTGTTCCTATCACATGTTATCACTGCTTGAAGTAGCTCGAGAAAATTTATCTTTAACTGACAAGTTCTCAGTAAAAGCGATTCCCTCTGATACCATTCGAGTGGTGAAGGAAGCAGGTATAATAAAAGATACTGTTTACCGACCTTCCAGCTCTACGCTATTTAATCAACGTAATAAAATATTCAATAAACAACAACTAGAAATAGTAAGTGAATTGTATGAGGGCGGAAAATCACCTGATGAGTTAACGGGTATTGATGTCAATGAAAAAGCTATGCTGCTGGAGCAGGCCTTTGATTATTCAAGATATCGTGCACTCAGGGAATTTTCAAAACGGGATGAAAATGCCAGACAGAATTACCAGCTATTACGGGTCAGGAGTGAGCTGGAAACACAGGGTTCGGTATGGCCCGAAGTTGAGGTGCCGGATGTTAGGCCCGATGAAGGCCATGATACTTCAAGATTCGCAGTGGGTATGGCTAAGACGCATGATGAATGGCTTACGCGTTTTCAAATACGTCCCGCTTATCATGATGTGCTCGACCCCTGGCAGGGTTATGGCGTTGGCTCACAGATAAACTTCCTGGATTTAGAAGTGGATTATTACGCACAACAGGATAAGTTTGAGCTTAATCGTTTAACCTTGATCGATATCTTATCCTTGAGTCCTAGAGATCAGTTCTTTCAGCCATTGTCCTGGTTCGTTGAATTTGGTATTGAGTACCTGGATAGTCGACCTCAGGCAGAACATGTGGTGCAAGTCAATGGCGGTGCAGGCTATACCTACAAGTTAGGTGTAAGGAATCTATTTTCATTATTGGCAAAAACAAAATTCAGAATGGGTGATAAGCTGGAAAAAGGCTACTCGTTATCCGCAGGTGTGAACATGTCCCTGATGTTGAATGCCGGATTTGGTATAACCCGATTATCCGCAGAAGTCTTGAATTACAGAGTTGGTGAAGAAACCAGCTATCGGGCGTTGGTGGCTGAACAAAGCCTGTACCAGAATTATGAAATGTCGTTAAAGTTGAAAATCAGTCATCAGCTTGAGTATGATGAATTTGATGATCGTATGGAATTGTTGGTTAACTGGTACTTCTGATGAATAAAAAACTTTTGCTCCTGGGATCAGTATTTTTACTGCAATCCTGTACGCAATTGCTGTTTTATCCCATCAAACCACATCTGATGACGCCCGATTCCCTGGGTATTTTGTTTGATGATATATACATTGAAACTGAAGATAAGCTGACACTTCACGGCTGGTTTTTACATGCGGAGCACGAAGTTAGAGCAAAAGTTCTGTTCTTTCACGGGAATGGGGAAAATATTAGCACCCATATAAATTTGGTGTCCTGGCTGACCAAGCATGATTATGATGTGATTGCGGTAGATTACCGTGGCTATGGTCAGTCACAGGGGGTTCCTGATCTTAAGGGTAGTATTGACGATGTGGATGCAGCTGTTCGCTACACAATCGATGAGCTATTGGGTGAGGATGAAAAGCTATTTGTTCTAGGGCACAGTCTCGGAGGTGGCTTAAGTATTGCGGCATTGGCGCAGAATGATTACCAGGGTAGGGTCAAAGCCTTATTCAGTATCAGCGCTTTTAGTGATTACCGAGACATGACGCAAGATGCCTTGTCCACATCCTGGTTGACCTGGGCTCTGCAATGGCCTTTGTCCTTTACCGTCAATAATGACTATAGTCCTAAAAAAATGGTCTCTGAAATCTCACCCATAAGTTTTGTGATTATGCACGCCGAGGATGATCATATCGTACCAGCGTATCACGCCGATGTTTTGTTTGAGCATGCAAAACAGCCAAAATATATGGATAAAACATTGGGTGATCATAATCGGATTTTACTATGGCCTGAAAACAAGGCTCTATTGCTTGGCTATCTGAATCGGTTTGTAGCTGAATAAAGGGATTACCAGTTGGTGATGCTGCTCTTATCAAACACCGGGTCATTGGTTGCGCTAGATGCATGTATGAAAATATTGTTCTTATCGATACTGCAGGTATTTGACAGGGAGTACACAAGTACGCTTATCATGAGTTGAATATCACGGGTTTCATTAAAGTCGGGGACCTGAATCTCAACTATTAATGGAGGATGATTTTGTGTTTGAAAGTCTGCGTTATCAGTTCCAGCCAGATAATGACCTTTCTCGTAATATAGCCAGCTAATACTTATATATTCAGGTTCAATACCTGTTTGTTGGGAGAGCCCATGGCAAATAATTTTTTTAACCAGTGAGCGATATCTAATCTGGATTAAAAGGCTAGTGATTTGATTTGTATAATCGGTATTGGTTTGTCTGTTTAGCCCCCGAAGTTTGACTTGATTTTAACTTGATAGGCTGAGTATTGATCGGTGATTCCATTTTGCAGGATATTTGTGGTCCGAGTTAACTGATCCTGAGTATAAGGCTTACGTTGTGGATTGCCCCAGGCCACCGAAGGCCAGCAATGATCGCCAGGTGAGCGCCCAATTACGTGTATATGCAGTTGAGATACGATGTTACCAATAGTGGCTATGTTAAGTTTTTTTACATCGAAATTATTCATGAGTATTTTTGAGAGGCGGTTAATTTTATCCAGAGTATCTAACTGTTGATCGTATGGTAATTTATAAAATTCTATTTGCTGAGTGTCTGGTACTAGAATGAACCAGGGTATGAGTGCATTATCCATCAATAATAGCCGATTCGTGTTCCACTGGCCCAAAACATAGCAGTCACGTGTTAATCGTTCATCAAGTTTGAAT
>JBLYYN010000246.1:0-3519 GCA_048550535.1 Gammaproteobacteria bacterium | reverse complement strand
TCTCGTTACGCCGATGCCTATGAAAAAGCTTATGAATTACAACAACAGCACGGTTACACCTTTATCCATGCCTTTGATGATCCACAAATCATCGCCGGCCAGGGCACCATGGGTCTGGAGATACTGCAACAGGTGCCGGATCTGGATATGCTGGTGGTGCCGATTGGTGGTGGTGGATTGATTTCCGGCAGCGCCATAGCTATAAAACAAACCCGGCCTGATGTGCGAATCATCGGCGTAGAAGCCGAACGCATTCCATCGATGAAAACCAGTATCCAGGCCGGGCACCTCGAAACCTGTCATCCGGCCAATACCATCGCCGACGGCATTTCCATCAGCAGAGTAGGAGAGCATACCTTTCCACTGGTGCAAGCGTATGTGGATGATATTGTCACCGTCAGTGAAGAAAATATCGCCAGCGCCATCATGATGTTACTGGAACGGGAAAAAACACTGGCGGAAGGTGCAGGTGCCGTGGGTTTTGCCGCATTAAGTCAGGGTTACATCGATAACATAAAAGGTAAAAAAATCGTAGTGGTTGTCAGTGGTGGCAACATCGACATGACGCGACTCATGGTGATACTGGATCGTGGCCTGGAAAACGATGGCCGCATGGCGAGATTAAAAGTAGTTATTCCGGATATGCCCGGCAACATCGCAAAACTGGCATCCCTGGTAGCCGAACAACAGGCCAATATACTGGAAATATATCAACACCACGAAGTTAGCGAAGTGGATATAGGTGAAACCGAAGTTCAAATGGTGCTGGAAGCTAAAGGTAGAAAACATATTGATGCGATTGTTGCTTCGATAAAACAGAGTGGCTTCACCATTAAATAATAGCTTCATTCAATACAAACAAAGCTATTGTTCAAAACTCATCTGGCCACTGGCCAGGTTGTTACATGCCTTGTGCAATCACTCTCTCCAATAATCGAGCTTGCCCAATTTACCGTTAGTATTTAGTGCGCAGCAGATATGCAGTATATGGCCTAAACTAAAAATGGCTTAACTATTGTATATACCCTGGTCCTGGTGTTTAAATGAAGTATCAGTAACCCCCTGGAGTACGCGCTAAGGTAATTGATGGCTGACACGAACAAAAAAACGATGAATCAATCAGTTACGGCAGAATCCTTCCGGACTCGATTCAGGAACCTGATTATCCTTACCTGGACCGGGCCACCGATTGTGGGCTTATCGTTTCTGTTCCATATACGGATGTTCAGTGGTGATCAGATGGTCGCCATAATAAAGGCGCCTCTTGAAAACCTGTTTGTGGTTGGCTCATTAATTTTCTGTGTCTGGTATTTCAATCGTTACATGCAACCCATGGTCCGCTTACTGGACTCTGATGACAGCACGCTGATTGAGCTGGCGGTGAAAAGAATTCGACGTTTTCCTCTGCACTACTGGTCACTATTTTTAATATATCTTGTAATAGCCCCCTCAACAGTAATCGTGTCGGCTGAATGGTTTACCGATTTTGTAGCTTCACCGGTTGACTGGTTCCGTATTCATCTGGTCGCACTCATTGTGTCCATTATTGTTGGCCTGCCTATTTTCTTTCTCATACTTGACTTGTTTGGCAAAGTGATGGGGCCCATCGGCCTGGAAAAACCCCATTTTACCATCAAGGCCAAGGTGTTTATGATCGGTGCACTGGTGCCCTTGTTGATAGATACCATGCTGGTCCAGTATTACTGGACACGTACCGGCTATTTTAGCTTTGAGACATTTGTGGTCTGGCTTGGATTAGAATTGCTGGCCATCGGCGGCAGTATTATTTTCGTGCACAGTTTTGGGCAGTCGCTTCGTCCGCTGCAAAATTTAAGTGAACATAAACTGGATTTCAATGAGCAGAAGATAGATTTGCTGCGGCCGCAGTCTACCGATGAGCTGGGTGTGCTGGCGACAAACTATAGAACCCTGATCGATAACTGGCGTATCAATAATAAAATTCTGCAAATGAATACACGCATCCTGCGTACTTCGGGAAGTGCTTCATCTCTGGCTGAAATGGTTGATGACATTATTCGGGTATGTGAAGAAGTGATCGGCGATGACATGGTATTCCTGATTTTACAAAGTGAATCGGGAGATGAGCTGATCGGTGTGGCACAAACAGACGGGCCTTATAATTCAGATGGTTACTTTCGTATGTCTATGGATGAGACTTCCATGGCGGTGTGGATATCTAAGCATGGTGAGCCTGCCATCATTAATGATGTTGAAAATGATCAACGTGTGAGTGATCGCATGCGCAGGCAATTCAATGTCAAATCTGCTATCGGTGTGCCGCTCAAGGTGGGCGATGAGGTTATCGGTGTATTGATGACCATTGGCCAGAAGGTACGAGAATATTCCAGGCATGAGCGCATGCTGCTTGAGGGCATAGCCCGTGAAGCTGCTATTGCCGTACAAACCTATCAATTGCATCAGCAGCGTATGTCGGCAGAACTGGCTCGCCAGGATAATGAAGAATTACTGCACCTGATCATGTTGGCAACAGAAGAAGGTATTTACGGTGTTGATATCCATGGCCAGTGCATTTTTATTAACCCGGCCGGACTCAAACTCCTCGGCTATGACAACGAAGATGAATTATTAGGTAAAAACATCCATGAGCTTATTCACCATTCATTTCCCGATGGTTCACATTATCCTAAACAACAATGCCAGGTGAAGCGGGCCACTCAACAAGGCCAGTCAGGTCATTCAGACCGTGAAATGCACTGGCGTAAAGATGGCACAGGATTCCCATCTGAATACTGGTCCCACCCCATCTACAAGGAAGGTAAAATCGCGGGCACCGTGGTTACCTTCATAGATATCACTGAGCGTATGAAAACCATGGAAAAAATACGCTACCAGGCCCAGGTCATCGAACAGATAAAAGATTCTATTATCGCCACAGACCTGGAAGGCAATGTAACCAGCTGGAATAAAGGTGCCGAAAACTTGTTCGGTTATTCTGAAGTGTTCATGCTGGGACGGCACATATCCTGTGTTTACCCGGAAGAAGAATTGCCCACACTGAATAAGCTGGTAAATACTTTAAAGCTACAGGGAGTCCATGAAACCGAAGTCAGGGTGCGACGCCAGGATGGTAGTGATTTTTATGCCCAGATGTCTTTGTCAATGTTGTCTGACGATAATGATCGGCCGGTAGGTATGATTGGATATTCGATAGACATCACTGAACAGAAAGCCAACCAGGAGGCAATATGGCATCAGGCGCATTATGACAAGCTGACCGATCTTCCTAATCGATGGTTGTTACAGGATCGGATTAGCCAGAATATCGCTATAGCATGCCGAGACAACAGACAGGGTGCGGTGATGTTCCTGGATCTTGACCGATTCAAAAAAATCAATGATACCCTCGGCCACGATTTTGGTGATGAGGTGCTATTAGTGGTATCCAGAAGATTATCTGAAATGGTCCGTGATGGCGATACTCTGGCAAGACTGGGTGGCGATGAATTTGTGATGCTGTTGACCAATTTGCATGATATC
>JBLYYN010000245.1:0-7477 GCA_048550535.1 Gammaproteobacteria bacterium | reverse complement strand
GCCATAGAGTCAAGTGCCTGGAAAGCTTTTAGTACTGAGTTCTATCCAACCTATAACCTTTATCCAGTTTTCAAAGATAAACTAAAAAATAAGGCCAAGGTGGCTTACTAGCAGAAGAGCACTTAACAATGCGGTCAAATTGACCCGTAACACGTCCCGCCTTTGGTCGCTCGCTTCGCTCACTATGCCACAAAAGCCGTGCCGCATTACGGCCAATTTACCTAGGCGTTGAACGTCTGCTTTTGATGTGATTTTCTACAGTTGACTGTCAGCTAATGATTGGCTGCAGACTGATATGCCCGGCAGATGCTCAAATGAGGTCCAGGTGCTGGAAACACCGCATAGCGGAGCTTTGAGGAATAGCTATGATCGAGCATTTTCAACCTGAAACGGACGTTTAAAATTAAAAGGGGTCGGTGACAACTGAGAATCATTAGTGTTATCGTTTGTCAGCGACCCCTTTATTCGTTAAACAGATGTTTAGGCGAATAAAGATAGATCAAATGGGGCAGAAATAATGAAAATATCTTTGGTAAGTATGCCAGTACAGGATCCAATTAAAGCGCATGAAATCTACACATCAAAGCTGGGATTTATATCTAAAGAATTTGATTCAGGCGCGAGCTTGGCAATAGTTGTATCAGCAGAGGATAAGGAAGGGACAGCTATGCTGTTGGAACCCTGTCAAGGAACCTTTGCTGAGAGTTACCAAAAGTCAGCTTTCGAAGCGAACTTGCCGATAATGGTATTTGGGGTCAAAAACGTAGAGGCTGAATTAGAGAGATTAAAAACAGCAGGAGTGAAAATGCGCCCTGAATTGGATAAACCAGATTGGGGACTTAAAAATATGTTCGAAGATGGTTGTGGGAATATACTCATGATCGAGGAGATACCCGCCTAACAAGGCCATGCACGGGAAGTCAAAACCGCCGCATCGCTCTGGTTTTTCCTCCCCTAGCTTAATTGGATACCCATGTTAAGACGCCAATAAAAGCAATGGTTTAGATGTATTCTAGGCCTTGGTTTATTGTGGTGTCCTGATAAGCTCCAAGCAATAGTCCGCAAATGAACGCAAATAAACGCAAATGTTTTATTTGTGCGCCTACGGTGCATAACACAGAGATGCTTTTGTACTTATTTGCGTTCATTTGCGTTCATTTGCGTTCATTTGCGGACTATAACTTTTATATTAACAAACGACTGTTTCTGGAGATGAGTCATTCAGTCCTGGCCTAAATGAGCAGATTAAGCCCAAGGCTATTTCCATGCGTCAGAATACATCTCGACAGTAACAGCTTACTTGTACAAACAAAGATAGGCACTGTCACAGGCTGTCTTTACCTGGAATTTAACATTGGCCTCAACCACAAAGGTTTCGTTGATGGCAATATCGCGCCAGTCAGCTTCACCGGGTAATTTTACCGACATGTTTCCGCTGATCAGGGTCATATGCTCGACCCTGCTGGTGCCAAACTCGTAGTCACCGGCAGCCATAACACCGATGGTGGCTGGGTCTTCTGCGCTTTTGAAAGCAATGGACTTTACCTGGCCATCAAAATACTCATTGACATCAAACATTGTTTTTCCCCCTTGGACCTGAAAGCGCGCTATTCTATTACAGCTGTTCATAAATACAACATTGTAATCATGCGCTGTTGTCAGTAGAACAGAGCAGGGGCTTCATGTGAATATCAAGGAACTGCTGAAAGAAATTCAGCAACTGCAACAACGAGTGGCTGATGAGATCAGTCGTGAAGCCAGAAGTCTGGGCTACAAGCTGCAACACGGTCGGGTTGCCTTCGAGCAGGAGGTGGTAGACAGGCATCGCGAGATGGCCAAAAAACTACGCCAGTATTTCGATGAATGTACCTGGCTGGGATTGCTGGTGTCGCCAGTTGTTTACAGCCTGATCATTCCCGTGGTCATTTTCGATCTGTTTTTATTTGTGTATCAGGCTGTCTGCTTTACCGTGTTTAAAATTCCCAAGGTTCGCAGGCGAGATTATATAGTTCTGGATCGACATCATCTGAAGTACCTCAATCTCATTGAGCGATTCAATTGTGTTTATTGTGGCTATGCCAATGGTTTAATTGCTTACGCCATGGAAATCGGTTCCCGTTCCGAGCAGTACTGGTGCCCCATCAAGCATGCCCGTGCATTGGCGGGCATTCATCCCCACTATCCAAATTTTGTGGCTTATGGCAATGCGGATGAGTATGTGCAGCGTATCGAACAGTTAAGAAGTGAGTTGCTAAACATGGAAAATCAGGCACAGAATATAAAACATTCTGAAGATGATACCTAATCGGGAACGGGTGTGAGTGTTGCACACTAATAAATATTATCTGCTAGTATCATGATTGGGCTTCAGCCTGCAGGCTGCACATTCATGGTGCAGTTATCACAGGCCCCCTAACAATAAAAGTGTAATAAATTGTTGATAAATTGGTGTTTTGTATGAGCTGTCGGGCTGGTGTGTTTTTTGCTTTAGTAGTAATGACAGACTATAAACTTAATTTTGACAGAACAGGAAAAAAAACATGCAAATGCAAGAGATCAGAGTTATTGCAAAGGACAGCGGGATTAAAACTTCCCGCATGAGTAAAATCCAGCTGGTACAGGAAATTCAGCGCCATGAAGGGAATTTCACCTGTTTTGGAAGCGCTATGGGTGGCGAGTGCGACCAGATGGGATGTCTGTGGCGGCAGGACTGTTTTTCCGAGGCCAGAAAATCGGCTAAAAAACTCAGTTAAACTTTCTTTTTCTTACTAACTCTCTGGCCCAGCCGGTCCTGTAACGCTTGCTGATAAAGTGCAGTGTATTGCTCTGCACTTTTTTGCCAGGAATGGTCCTGGGCCATGGCATTGAGTTGTAACTGCTTCCATTTCGCGGGCTGCCGATAATAGGCAATGGCGTTTTCCATGGCGGTGAGCAGGGACTTTGGCGAGTCGTCTGGCACCACAAAACCATTGGCGGTTTTGTTTTTAATAGTGGCTTTAGTGGTATCGGTCACCGTATCCGCCAGGCCTCCGACGTTACGTGCCACGGGCAGGCTGCCATAGCGTAAGCTGTAGAGCTGGTTCAGGCCACAGGGCTCAAACGTGGAAGGCATTAAATACATATCGGAAGCCGCTTCTATGCGATGGGATAATTGTTCGTCATAGCCAATAATGACCGCCATTTGTTTTGGGTGTTTTTTCGCCCAGGCTTTGAGCGCCTGTTCATATTTTTTTTCCCCGGTGCCCAGAACCACTATCTGTATCGGCCAGTCTTTGACTGAGTCCAGGCTGCTTAATATCGTTTCCAGTCCTTTCTGTTCGACCAGTCGGCTGACCATGGCAAACATGGGGATAGTCTCATCCACGGGTAGTTTGAGCTGGCGTTGCAACTGAGTTTTGTTTTCAGGTTTTTTGCTCAGGCTGCGGCGGTTATAGTTTTGTAGCAGATAAGGGTCCTGCCCCGGGTTCCATACCCGGGTATCGATACCATTGAGAATGCCGCTGAGCCGATCCTTGCGATAGCGCAGTAAGCCATCCAGACCATAGCCGAATTCAGGCTGTTGTATTTCCCTGGCGTAGGTTGGGCTGACGGTGTTTATACGATCGGCATAGTTCAGGCCGCCCTTGATGAAGGATAATTGACCATGATATTCCAGTGCATCATAGCTGCGGAATTTTTCTGCAATCTTCAGTTCATCGAAAGTGCTGAAGGGAAACAGGCCCTGATAGGCCAGATTGTGGATGGTGAACACGGTGGCCGGGCGTTTGGCTTCATCGGATAACAGGGCGGGCACCAAACCACTTTGCCAGTCGTTACAATGTACAATATCGGGTTGCCATTTGAGTTTGCAGCGGCCCATGGCTATGTCCACCGCGATCTGTGAAAACAGGGCAAACCGGAAGGCATTATCGTCCCAGGGTTTACCTTTGGCATCCAGATAGGGATTACCCGGTCGATCATAAGCCGGGGGGTAATCCACCAGCCAGGTTTTGATGTGGCTGCCGGGCAGGGTGGTTTCCAGTAATCGAATACTGTGCCCCTGGTATTCGAGCCGGGCCACTGGTTTTGAGCGTTTGATTTTGCTCAGAACCTCGCGGTATGCGGGCAATAAAATGCGCACATCTTGCTGGTTTTTATACAGAGCACGTGGCAGGCTGCCCGCAACATCGCCCAGCCCCCCGGTTTTAATCAGTGGAAATACTTCGCTGCTCACAAACAAAATACGATTCATCAGATTTTTTTCAGCACCATGGCGGCCAGCGGCGGTAAGGTCAGGTTGAGGGAATAGGGGCGGTTCATCCAGCTCACATCTTCGGCTTCGATATACTGGTTATTGCCGACATTACTGCCGTCATAGTATTCCGAATCGGAGTTTATCAGTTCTATATACTGACCTTCATCAGGCACACCGACCCGGTAATTATAGCGAGGTAGCGGAGTAAAGTTGAGTATGACGATAATACTGCCTTCCTCGCTGTGTCTGAGATAGGACAGTACCGACTGGTCGGTATCGTTGCAGTCTATCCACTGGAAACCCTGGGGTTCGAAGTCGTATTTATACAGTGCTGGTTCGTTCTGGTACAGCCGGTTGAGATCACCGACCAGTTTTTGCACGCCCTGATGACTGGGATATTGCAGTACATACCAGTCCAGTGGCTTATCGTGGTTCCATTCATCACCCTGTCCAAACTCACAGCCCATGAATAACAGTTTTTTACCCGGGTAGGTAAACATATAGGTGTAGAGCAATCGTAGATTGGCAAATTGCTGCCAGCTGTCACCGGGCATTTTATATAACATGGAGGATTTGCCATGGACCACTTCATCATGGGAGAAGGGCAGCACAAAATTTTCGGTGAATAAATAGAGCAATCCAAAGGTGAGTTCATGGTGATGATAATGCCGATAGATGGGGGGCTTGCTCATGTAATTCAGCGTATCGTGCATCCAGCCCATATTCCATTTCATGGAAAAGCCCAGTCCACCCAGATCCACCGGACGGGTAACCTGGGGCCAGGCGGTGGATTCCTCGGCAATGACCATAGTGCCCGGGTGTTCGGCATGGGTGACCTGGTTCAACTCACGTAAAAAGGCGATAGCTTCCAGGTTTTCATTACCGCCGTGTATGTTGGGAATCCAGTCATCTTTCTCCCGTGAATAATCCAGGTATAACATAGATGCCACGGCATCCACGCGCAGGCCGTCCAGATGATATTCTTCCAGCCAGAACAGGGCGCTGGAGAGCAGGAAGTTCTTTACTTCGTTGCGGCCATAATTATAAATCAGAGTACCCCAGTCCCGGTGTTCGCCGCGTCGCGGGTCTTCGTGTTCATACAGTGGGCTGCCATCGTAGTTGGCCAGTCCATGGGCGTCTTTGGGGAAGTGTGCCGGCACCCAGTCCAGCAGTATGCCGATATTATGCTGGTGACAGTAGTCGACAAAATAGCGGAAATCATCGGCACTGCCAAAGCGTCGGGTGGCGGCAAAGTAACCGGTGGTCTGGTAGCCCCATGAAGCATCCAGTGGGTGTTCGGTAATCGGCAGTAATTCGATATGGGTAAAACCGGTCTGTTTAATATATTCCACCAGCTGATGGGCCAGCTCTCGATAATTTAAAAAACTGCCATCGGCATTCTGCTGCCAGGAACCCAGATGCAGTTCATAGACCGACATTGGTTCATGCAACCAGTCATGCTGTTGTCTTTGTTCCATCCAGTCCTGGTCCGCCCATTGATAGCTGTCTTCATCAATGACTTGTGAGGCGGTTTTAGGTCGCATTTCAAATTGCTGACCATAGGGGTCGGTTTTTTCCAGTACCATTCCGGTGGAGCGGTTCTTGATTTCAAATTTATAAAAGGCACCTGCATTCACTCCAGGAATGAACAGTTCCCAGACGCCGCTCTGACCCAGGTTACGCATGGGGTGACGACGACCATCCCAGCTATTAAAATCACCAATAACGCTGACTCGTTCAGCATTGGGCGCCCAGGTGGCAAATAACACACCGGCTACACCACGGGTGGTATGTTTATGTGCGCCCAGTATGCGATAGATATGCCAGTGCTTGCCTGCGGAGAACAGGTCCAGGTCAAAGTCAGACAACTGAGCTGGAAAACAGTAGGGATCATAATTAATGCTTTCATTGGCCCAGCTATCGATGCGTTTAAGCTGGTAATCGTCGGGGATTTTCTTACTGGGGCCAGTCCATTCAAAAAAATCGGAATTGGGAATGCGTTTTATTTCTATTTCGCCGGGCATGATGAACATAGCTTGTGTGTCAGGCGAGAACACTCTGAGGGTGCTGTTTTGACCCTGTCGATGTAATCCTAGCAAACTGAATGGATCGTAGTGACTGGCCTGGGCAATCTTGCGATGTTCTTCGGTATACAATGATTTGGTCATATCATTTCACTTGTGGTTTTAGTGTGGTTCATGATGAATATTACCAATCCTGTTCGTTCAGGTGATAAGGATCAGGCCCCATTCGGGTGTTCATCCTATTAACAGCAAGTTTCATGCACATTAATATAGCTGTAATTTGGCATGGCTATTATTGCATGGCTATGCATCGTCTGTAACCATGCTAAAGTCTTCATCAAAGAATAATAAAGTATCGCGCCCTTGATTAGTGCATTTTATTGATCCATATGAACATTTTTGCATAATAATTGGACATAACATTTTAAGTTTGCTCCATAATTGACAACAAAAGCTTATAATTTGTTTATGGCACATTTGTTGCGGACTAAACTATAACTATCTTATGAGCAACGATTAATTGTTTGCTCGGGCTTAAAATAAATATATAACAGGTATCACTAAATGAAAAAGATTGAATCGCAGCGCTATATCAGTAATTTGACACGGAACACACTGGCCCTGATTATGGCAGGAGGGCGAGGGTCTCGTCTCAGCCATCTCACCCAGTGGCGAGCAAAGCCTGCGGTTCCCTTCGGCGGTAAATTTCGCATTATCGATTTCCCTTTATCCAACTGTCTGAATTCGGGCATCCGTAAAATTGGCGTGCTTACCCAATACAAGGCCCATTCTTTGATATTGCATATTCAGCGTGGCTGGAGTCATTTACGGGCCGAGTTCAGTGAATTTGTCGAATTGTTACCGGCTCAGCAAAGGGTGGAGACCTCCTGGTACGCGGGTACCGCCGATTCCATTTTTCAGAATCTGGATATCATCCGCATGCATGCACCGGAGTATGTGCTGATACTGGCGGGTGATCATATCTATAAAATGGATTATGGTGATATGCTGGCCGCCCACGTAGAAAATGAGGCTGATATTACTGTGGGCTGTATAGAGGTTTCACTGGAACAGGCTAAATCCTATGGTGTGATGGGGGTAAATGAGGCGAGTCGTATCCACAGTTTTTTGGAGAAGCCGGATCAACCCGAGCCTATACCGGGTAGTGATAACAGTGCACTGTGTTCCATGGGGATTTACGTTTTTAACACTTCATTTT
>JBLYYN010000244.1:0-7319 GCA_048550535.1 Gammaproteobacteria bacterium | reverse complement strand
TCGGTGATCTGGTCACCGGTAACAATGACCCGACGTTTCAGCAGTACCGGATCACCATTACGTTCGTGATAAAGTTTGGCGTTAAGGGGGATTCGGCCGGTGCGTTCTGCATCCTGCCAGTCGTTATAGTTGCCGTGAGCCAGTCTAAATTCCAGAGTGGCCGTGGCACCCAGAATCTCCTTGGCTCTTGCGGTATCCTGCACACCGGGTAACTGGACTACGATACGGGAGTCTCCCTGCTGCTGAATAACCGGTTCTGCCACACCCAGTTCATTAACACGGTTACGCAAGGTGGTGACGTTCTGCTGAATGGCGGAGCGCTTCTCTTCACGAATCGCCACTTCAGTGAGCTTGCCGTAGATCACCAGTGATTCGTCATCGGTGCTGTATTCAAGATCTGCAAATTCACGTTTCAGTGCAACGCGGCCCTTTTCCATGTTATCCGCATCACGGAATTTGATCTGTATTCCTGCATCGGAACGACTGACCCCCAGATAGCGGATTTTTTCACTGCGCAGATGACTGCGCATATCAGACACCAGGATTTCTTCCAGGCGTTTGATGGCCGATTCCATATCCACTTCCATCAGAAAGTGAACACCACCACGCAAATCCAGACCCAGATACATGGGTGAGGCATTGAGCGCCTGTAACCAGTCTGGAGTGGCCGGCGCCAGATTCAGCGCAATAATGAAGTTACGGTTTTTCTCGAACATGTCGAGTTGCTTGATTCTGTCCATGCCGGCTAACTGCGCATCTTCAGAGTTAAACCGTATCAGGGTCTTACCCTGATTATGCTCGAAAGATTTGTATTGAATACTGGACTGCTTCAGCAGTTCCTGTATTCGGTCACTGGTGGCCTGGTCTATGGCCTGGTTACGCTGGGAGATAAGTACCGATGGATCTTCCCCGTACAGATTGGGCAGTGCGAAGACACTGCCCAGGACCATAACAACCACCAACAACAAATATTTCCACAGGGGATATTGGTTAATCATAATGGTTCCGTTAGTTTGCTTTCTGTTCCTTGATGGTACCTTTTGGCATGAGTGCGCCGATGGAACCCTTCTGGATGTTAATGGTAATATTGTCGGCAATTTCCAGGGATACGAAGTTTTCGCCTACCTGGGTAATCTTACCCAAAATACCGCCCTGGGTGACGACTTCATCCCCCTTGCTCAGCTTTTCCACCATGGAACGATGCTCCTTGGCACGTTTACTCTGTGGGCGAATAAGAAAGAAATAAAACAGGAAAATCAGGCCTATAGGAAACAGCAGTGCGGTAATCGGATCTCCACCTGTGGAGGCTGGCGCGGCTTGTGCCATGGCATCAGAAATAAAAAAACTCATAAACTATCCCCTAAATTGATATTGTTCTTGGCAACCGATCATTGACCGGTTGTAATTAGTGTGGCGTATTATGCCACAGCCCGTTTGGTGTAGAAATCTTTTACAAACTCATCGAAGCAATCTCCATCCAGAGCGGTCCTAATATCACGCATGAGCTGCTGGTAATAGTACAGATTGTGGATGGTATTCAGCCTGGCACTCAGAATTTCACGACATTTATCCAGATGCCTTAAATAAGCCCGGCTGTAATTCTGACAGGTATAACAACCGCAGTTTTCGTCGATGGGCCGGATATCATTTTTATATTTACTGTTGCGGATTTTCAGAATACCGGTTGAAGTATACAGAAAACCCGTGCGAGCATTTCGAGTAGGAATCACACAATCGAACATATCGACGCCACGCCGCACCGATTCCACTATATCTTCAGGGGTACCCACACCCATTAAATAGCGAGGTTTATCGGTGGGTAGCAATGGCGTAGTTACTTCCAGTACCTGATTACGCTCCTGCACCGGTTCTCCGACCGATAAACCGCCGATGGCATAGCCATCGAATCCAATCTCGGTCAGAACCTGGGCCGATTCGGTACGCAAATGCTCATACATCCCTCCCTGCACAATAGCGAACAACGCCGATGAATTGCCCTCATGGGCCATTTTACTGCGTTTGGCCCAGCGCAGTGAGAGCTCCATAGAGTATCGAGCTTCCTGCTCAGTAGCCGGATAAGGGGTGCACTCATCGAAGATCATGACAATATCCGAACCCAGATCTCGTTGCACCTGCATGGAGGTTTCCGGGGTCAGCATCACCTTTGAGCCGTCTACTGGTGAATTAAAACTCACCCCTTCCTCAGTGATCTTGCGCAGCTTGGCCAGACTGAACACCTGAAAGCCGCCGGAATCGGTAAGGATGGGTTTATCCCAATGCATAAAGTCGTGTAAATCCCCATGAGCCTTGATGATGTCAGTTCCCGGCCGTAACATCAGGTGAAAGGTATTGCCCAGAATAATTTCAGCACCTATACCTATCAGTTCTTCCGGAGTCATGGCTTTTACCGTGCCATAAGTGCCTACCGGCATGAAGGCCGGGGTGTCTATAGTGCCTCGGGGAAAACTCAATCGCCCCCTTCTTGGCCCCTTACCTCCTTTCAATAAATCAAACTTCATCAATGACATACAGGAACTTTTTAATGTAAATAATAATGACTGTGCTGGCTATTTTAACCGTTTTTTGACGGAAAATATGCCATAAATTAATTTTATTAGTGTTTTTGTTACCTTAAGCGCGAAAGAAATAACAAAATGATCCTTTAAAAATAACAGTGTCTATAAGCATGAAAAATATATCGCTAATTGAATCTTTGAGGCGACTCTATATAATCTACCTCGCGATCGATTGAACAAATCCCAGGATAGATTATGACAACCAGCTTTAACCCCGTTTCCCGAACTTTGATGGGCCCAGGCCCCTCCGATGTACATCCCAGGATTTTATCGGCCCTGGCACGCCCTACCATAGGCCATTTAGACCCACAGTTCGTGGCTATGATGGATGAGGTCAAAACCCTGCTTCAATATGCCTTTCAGACTCAGAATCAGCTAACTATACCCGTATCTGCACCGGGTTCAGCCGGCATGGAGACTTGCTTTGTTAATCTGATTGAGCCTGGCGATAAGGTTATCATCTGCCAGAATGGCGTATTCGGCGGTCGCATGAAAGAAAATGTCGAACGCATTGGCGCCACACCTATCATGGTTGAAGACGACTGGGGCAAACCTGTTGATCCGCAAAAATTAGAACAGGCCTTAAAAGCCAATCCAGGCGTTAAAGCCGTTGCATTCGTTCATGCCGAAACTTCCACTGGTGCCAGCTCCAATGTCAAAACCCTGTGTGATCTCGCTCATCAGCATGATGCATTAACGATTGTCGACGCAGTCACTTCTCTGGGTGGCATTGAACTTCGTGTGGACGACTGGGGTATAGATGCGATTTATTCAGGTACCCAGAAATGCCTGTCCTGCACTCCGGGTATTTCACCCGTCAGCTTCAACGACCGGGCCACCGAAGTCATTAAAAACCGCAAAACCAAAGTGCAGAGCTGGTTCCTCGACCTGAATCTGGTCATGGGCTACTGGGGACCCAATGCCAAACGGGCCTATCACCACACCGCTCCCGTAAACGCTCTATATGCCCTGCATGAATCTCTGGTACTGCTGAAGCAGGAAGGTCTGGAAAATGCCTGGCAACGTCACACGGGCAACCATCTGGCCCTGCGTGCCGGACTAGAAGCGATGGGACTGAACTTTATAGTAGATGAAGCCTACCGATTACCTCAATTAAATACAGTAACCGTACCTTCAGGGGTTGATGAAGCTGTAGTTCGTACTCGATTATTAAACGAATTCAATCTGGAAATTGGCGCGGGCCTGGGTGCTTTAGCCGGTAAAGTATGGCGCATTGGCCTGATGGGCTACAGCAGTCGTGCCGAAAATATCATGCTGTGTCTGGCTTCACTGGAAGCCGTTTTATCGGATATGGGGGCAGACATTAAAGTCGGCGTAGCCATTCCAGCAGCACAGAAAGCACTGGTCGGCTAAACCTGATCGGACAGGCCTAATAAGCCAGGGAAATAAGCCAGGGACGGCTTATTCAGGTTTCTCAATAAACATCGCATCGCCATAACTAAAGAAACGATACTTCTGCTCAACGGCATACTGATAAGCTCGCATGATATTCTGATGCCCACCCAGGGCTGACACCAGCATTAACAGGGTAGATTGTGGCAGGTGGAAATTGGTCACCAGGGCATCGATCACCTGAAACTCATAACCTGGGTAAATAAATATCGAGGTTTCACCACTATATGGTGCTAACTTTCCATTCTGAGCCGCAGTTTCTAAACTTCGCACCGCCGTCGTACCCACAGCAATCACCCGGCCACCCCTGCTCCGTGTTTGCTCAATCTGCTTTATCACCTCTTCTGATACTTCCAGGTACTCTGAGTGCATATGGTGGTCTTCAATATCCTCCACCCGTACGGGCTGGAATGTACCGGCACCGACATGCAAAGTCACAAATCCAAATTCCACGCCTGCCTGCTTTAGCTGATCGAGCATGGCCTCATCAAAATGCAAACCTGCCGTCGGTGCGGCCACCGCTCCGGGACGATCAGCATACACCGTCTGGTAACGCTGCTGATCGGCCAGCTCATCTTCACGTTCAATATAGGGTGGCAAGGGCATATGGCCGTATTGTTCCAGCAATTGCAATACGGTCTGCTCTGATTTAAATTCAAGTTCGAACAATTCCCCCTGACGCCCCAGCGTCTCAGCATCGAAAGCATCTTCGAGCAGAAGTTTACTGCCGGTTTTGGGGGATTTACTGGCACGCACATGGGCAAGTACCCGATGCTCATCCAGTACCCGTTCAATCAGCACTTCTACTTTGCCGCCGCTATGCTTCTGGCCATGAAGTCGAGCAGGAATAACCCGGGTGTCATTGAATATCATCAAATCACCAGGTCCCACCAATGTTAAAAGATCATTGAACATAGCGTCCTTGAAACGACCATCTTTAACATGCAGTAAACGACTGGCTGTACGTTTTTGTAATGGATACTGAGCGATTAGCTGTTCAGGAAGCTCATAATTAAAATCTCGGGTACGCATGGCGCGGGATATTACCATACAAGGCTAGCGCAATCATTATCGACGCTATATTTATAATAAGGAACGGAGACCGAGACCAGTCCTTCCAAATAAAAACAGTAAAATACCTAATAAATCATATATATACAAATTATACCTAAAGTTAATTATACATCTAACTATTATATACAGGGAAAAACCCTATTCCATACACCAATCCCTGTACATATACTTCTAAACGTCTGTTAATACTAATAAATTCATTAAAAAAGGTGAGACACCATTAGCTGACTTACGTGATCAAATTCACATTAATCCGTCACTTGTATCTCTATGATTGCAAGTGACAGTCAAAGGTAGTCAGCGTAGGTAGCGCTCGAAAATGTTAAAAGCATCCACAGTAACTCTGCTTAGAGATGCGAGCCCCCGTAATACAAACAGCTATGACAACTTATTTAAGTTGATAAAAAATGTGCGTTTGTTTAAGCATAATGTCCAATAACCAGCAGGATTGAGTCATGACAGCAGACATTCATACATTAGATACTGTCAATCGCCACAAGTCAGAGCTCGAACAATGTCGATTGGGTTCAAACACAATTAATAAATCTGGCCAGGCTATTGTTCAGGACTCCGAATATATATCCAAAGTTATCAAGGACTTTATCTCCGATAAGGATAACAAGACTGCCACCAGGCCATCTTCCCGCAATAATCACTTTAACCGGCAGGATGTAGTTAAAGCACTATCTGGCATTCAGCTCAGTTATAAACCTGAGTATGTTCCAGGACAGAAAGTCAACATCAATACCGAGGGTTTTAAATACGCCCTTATGAATGGCATGGCTAAACTCAATAACTCAGCTGTGCCTCGTTCCATGAATCAGATTGATGGACGTACCATTGATTTTGTAGAGATGATATTTGGTGCCTTTTTAAGGGACAAAAACATTTCACATGCCATTAAATCACTATTACTGACGTTACAGATACCCGTAGTAAAAACATCTCTGCTTGATAATAACTTTTTCTATGATATTAAACATCCCGCACGTAATGTCCTTGATACAGTAGCCCATATTGGCATAGGTATAGAAGACAGTAACGATACCGTTTATAAGACTATGGAGCTGATCATTGAGCAATTATTACGCAGCTTCGACCAAAATACCGTCAGCTTCCGAACTGCACTCGCCTCACTCAAACGTTTGACCGATATAGAGCAGAAAAAACAGAAGCAGAATGAGCAACAGACAAAGCAACAGATACTGCAGGAACATGCTCGACAAATAGTATTAACTGAGCTCCAGTTCTATACCATGAGCAACAAAATACCTAAACCAGTACAGCCATTGATACTCAATCATTGGTCAACCATGATGTTCCACCGTTATATCAAATATGGAAAGAATAGTGAACAGTGGAACGAAGCGACCGACTTGCTTAATTTAATGATCCACACCTTAAAACCATTAAGCAGTAAGGAAGAATGGATTTCCTTACAAAACCTTTATATGGGTATTGTAAATACAGTTAAAGAATTACTCGATAAAACCGGACAAAATAAAGAAAAAATTTACATGGCCGTTAATAATCTGAAGAATACATATATTAAAGTTTTAGCCGATTCAGAGTATTACGAAAAAACGGCCGTTGCTGATAACACTCAATCCACACTGGATTCTATTCCAGCCTCTGATGCAGACAAGGGTCCAAGCCCAATGGATGTAAAAATCCAGTCTGCAAAGAAAAAAATTGATAGCCTGCCACAACAAGTCAGGCCTGGTGCCTGGTTTGAAATCTATACCGGTATAGATCATCCTGTACGTCGATTGAAACTTTCGGTGATTATCCAGGAGAATGCACGGCTAGTATTTGTTGACCGCCTGGGTATTAAAGTACTGGAAAAAGATGCTGAAGAGTTTAGCCATGAACTGGCAACCGATAAATCAAGTCTGCTTGACGATCATTCGGTATTTGATCATGCCCTGAGCCAGGTGATACACTCGATCGCGGCCACTAAATAATATAATCTTATATTATCAACAAACCTGAATATGCTCACAAGGATGTGGACCCCTTACCAGAGTTATAAAAACATTAGACGAAAAAAGACTCTCATGCTTTCTTACGCTAGAGCAGAGTCACGCACAAGAGAGGTGCATTCTGCTACACGGGATTATTCCGCTCTTGCGTGTGATACTTACAGGGATGTAAGTTAGTAGAGCAACGCACGACTGCAAGGATGCAGGAGGTAGAACGACTCAGGAGACAAAGTCGAGGAGCAGTTGCCGAGGGCGACACGCAAATCACAATGCC
>JBLYYN010000243.1:0-2613 GCA_048550535.1 Gammaproteobacteria bacterium | reverse complement strand
TAACAGTTAATTATACAGAATCATGAATATCTGATATTACAGAATGTGGAAAAACTGATATTACAGAAACTGTTCATTATTTTTTGATTGTCTGGATTTTATACATATTCCAGTCAATTACTCTAGCTATTAATAAGTATATTATTATATAACTCTATAGACAGGGGTCTTCAATTTAGCCGTTTTCTGGATAATAATATCTAATAAAACAACAGCTTATACGAATAATGATAAGCGGGCTCAATGGTTTGTTAAGCATGAAATAATGGTCAACATTTGATGCCTGACGAATGAGCCACTTTACTTGTTCTATTCGTGTTGGTGCTGATGCGGCTGTCCGCTTTCGAGTGAGCCATTTAGATAGAGTAAGACAGCCGACTCTGGGTCAGTTTCTCTGCTTATCAAACCTTTAATGCCTTTCCGCTCGAGGCGCATCACGAGTCCCTGTCCCATGCCGCCGGCAATCAATACATCAATGTCATCGAGCGGGTGGGGGTCATCTGGGGAGCTGTCATGAAATGATTGGTCTTTCGACAGTTCACGAAGCTGTTTATCAACAATAGTGTTGTTATCAGTAATGAATACCCAAAACTTTCTGCATCGGCCTGCGTGTTCGGTAATGGTCTTTCGATTCTGGCTGGTTACTGCAATTTTCATTACGGCCTCTTTTTATTGCCTGGACAACATAATATATTAATATTTTGGGAAGCTCTGGTTAATTCAAAAAATGTCATCCCGAACGAAGTGGAGGGATCTTAAATATTAGATGTGTTTCAGCATAAGATTTCTCCCTCTGGTCGAAATGACACACATCAGGGCATCCTTAGGGAGCCTCTGATTCACTCATGATTGTAGTCCCTTTGTATGGAATGACAACACACCAGAGGCTCCATATGGCTGGCCCTAAAATATCATCATATAATTTTAAACTTTTCCTGCCTGAGTTGCTTCCGGCACTTCAACCAGCTTTCCTGTCTTTACATCGTAGATATATCCATAAACAGGAATATCTTTGGGTACCAGTGGATGGTTGCGTATACGTTGAACATCTTCTACAACACTTTTTTGGTTGTCAGAAATAGTCAGCCAGTCGATGTAGTTGGCTTCCGTTGAACCAGGGCCGTCCCCTGAATCATGCCAGCCAGAGGCATCTACACTGGATGTTTTCAGGCTGCTTGCCAGAAGTCCGCGCATAATGTCATCGGTGAAGGTTTCCATGCCGCAATCGGTATGATGTATCACGAACCATTCGCGGGTGCCCAGTAATTTGTATGAAATGACCAGTGATCGAATGGCATCGTCACTGGCCCGGCCACCGGCATTTCTAATGACATGTGCATCACCTTCGGATAATCCTGCGTACTTGGCCGGATCAAGTCGGGCATCCATGCAGGTGAGGATTGCAAAATGCCGGGCAGGCGGCATAGCCAGATTGGCTTTGTCACCAAAATCAGCGGCATAGTTATCATTGGCCGCTGTTACTTCATCAAGAATTTTACTCATGTTTTTCTCCTTTGATGGATGACCGCACTATAAGTTATATAAGACTCACTTTTTGCGGCGGTTTGAGGGTGAGCTTTGTATGAGGGCAGCTCATACAATTACACTTGCACAATGCTTACAGAATAATAGATAGCTTAAATGCATAATAAGCCAGGATAAAAATGCTGGTGCCTTTATCCCGGCCAGCAGATGATAATCAGGTTTCTATCGGCCTGAGCTTATTTATTTCTTCGTCGGTAAATAGCCGTGAAACGGCCATGAAACGTACGCCCAGCGGAATTTCCAGTGAGAAGCTCGAGCCTCGACCCGGTGAAACATCGATGCTGATATGCATGTTTTTATAGAATTCAAACTGGTCCGATGCCATATAAAATTTGCAGCCATGGATTTCACCCAGGCACAGGTCTCTAGAGCCAATCAAAAAACCACCTTTTTCAAAACACATAGGGGCAGAGCCATCGCAACAGCCTCCGCTTTGGTGAAACATCAGTTCCCCATGCTGTTCTCGTAATTGATCTATCACAGCCCTGGCTTTGTCAGTGACTGATACCCGTTCTACATACATAATATATCTCTTAAAAATGGCGGCTCGTCCTGAGCCGCCTGTAAAATAAAACCAGGTTTAGAAAAATCCTAATGGATTTTTATCATAAGACATCAATACATTCTTGGTGTGACGGTAATGATTGAGCATCATCTTGTGAGTTTCCCGCCCAATACCGGATTTTTTATAGCCACCGAAAGAGGCGTGAGCAGGGTAAGCATGGTAACAGTTACACCAGACTCGGCCCGCTTCAATCCCTCTGGAAGCGGTTTGCATTTGATGCACGTCGCGTGTCCATACACCCGCACCCAGCCCATATAAAGTATCATTGGCGATTGCCAGGGCTTCGGCTTCATCCTTGAATGTGGTTACACTCAACACAGGGCCAAATATCTCCTCCTGGAAGATACGCATTTTGTTGTTACCTTTGAAAACTGTTGGCTGGATGTAATAGCCTTCAGGAAAAGTCGGGTTTTTATAGGCCTCGCCACCAATCAGCAGTTCCGCGCCTTCCTGTTTGCCGATGTCAATGTAGTTCAGTATTTTTTCATACTGGTCATTGGATG
>JBLYYN010000242.1:0-6278 GCA_048550535.1 Gammaproteobacteria bacterium | reverse complement strand
CTGCACTGGTGACCATGCCATCCCGCTCACCCCAGGTGGCGGCGGGCAGCAGGACATGGGCATAGGCCGTGGTATCGGTATGTTCCATACAATCGGATACCACCAGAAACTCACATTTTTCCAGCGCCTGGCGAACCCGGTTATTATTGGGCATGCTCACCGCCGGGTTAGTGCCAATCACCCACAGGGCCTTGATTTTACCCGCCAGTATGGCATCGAATAACTCCACCGCCTTGTAGCCATCTTTATCGGCGATGGTGGGTGATTGCCAGTGTTGCTGCACCAGTGTTCGATGCTCTGGATTATCCAGTTCCATATGCGCGGTCAACTGGTTGGCCAGGCCGCCGACTTCCCTCCCGCCCATGGCATTGGGTTGTCCGGTAATAGAAAAGGGGCCCATACCCGGTCGCCCGATACGACCACTGAGCAAGTGGCAGTTGATGATGCTATTGACCTTATCGGTACCCGAGCTGGACTGATTTATGCCCTGGGAAAACAAAGTGACCACCTTCTCCTTACGCGCAAACAGGGCATAAAAGTGTTCCACCTGCTCGGCCTCCAGGCCACAGGCATCGGCGACCTGATTAACCGTCGCCGACGACTCATAGGCAGTATCCAGAGCCGCCTCCAGTCCTTGAGTACAGTTATCCACAAACAGTTTATTAATTTCACCTTTATCGTTGAGATACACCAGCAGGCCGTTAAACAAAACACTATCCATACCGGATTTGATAGGCAGATGAACATCAGCAATCTCACAACTGGATGTATACCGGGGATCTATCACCACGATGTCCAGGCTGGGGTTAGTCCGTTTGGCCTGCTTGATGCGTTGGTAGATCACCGGGTGACACCAGGCGGTGTTAGAGCCGGTAATGACGATTAAATTGCTGCGTTCCAGGTCTTCATAACTACAGGGTACGGTGTCGGAGCCAAATGCACGTTTATAGCCGGCCACGGCCGATGACATACAAAGCCGGGAATTGGTATCAATATTAGCGCTGCCCATGAAGCCTTTCATCAACTTATTCGCCACATAGTAATCTTCGGTCAATAACTGTCCTGAAACATAAAAGGCCAGCGCATCGGGGCCATGTTTGTCCAGAACCCGACTGAAATTATCAGCGACAACAGCCAGGGCGGCCTCCCAGCCGACCTGGGCACCATTGACCGAGGGATATAACAAGCGCCCATCCAGAGACAGTGTTTCAGCCAGTGCCGCACCCTTTGAGCACAAACGCCCCAGATTGGACGGATGCTCAGGATTGCCGGCTACGCTAAATCCATCTCCTGTATTTTTAACCAATACACCACAACCTACCCCGCAATAGGGACAGGTTGTTTGAGTAACATCTGACATAGATCAGATTCTCCAGCTGAAAACTATTAGAAAAATTAATATGCACTAATATAGCAATATGTCTGCCAAATGCCTATTTCCCATTTTGGCCTCATTCGAGGGCATAAACCTAAATTCTTTTTATAGATGATCTAGATCAATGTAGATAGATATGACATACAGCAGTATAGATTTAGCCTGAATACAATGGTTTAGCGTTAATCCTTCAGCGTTTGCAGTTGAATCTGATCAAGCCTATAAATAAGATATATCGCCAGATATATTTTGCCTGTCTATGATAAGTTTTTTCGATTATGAATAGGTTTGGAAAGGCATATATTAAGTAATAGCTAATACAGAGGAGTCGGTATTTATATTTAATTTCCCATCACATCTCACATCATTATACCTACAGGAGCATCAAGTTATGCCAAAAACATGGGTTGTAGTAGCAGAAAGTAGTCGTGCCAAAATTTTTGAACTAGACAACAAAAATACTCCACTCAAAGAACTCCAAGGTTTCGCACATACACCCGCCAGGGTCCATGAACAGCAATTAACATCAGATTTACCCGGCAGGACCCACGATAGCCACGGCCATGGCAGTCATAAAATGGGATCCCAAACCTCAGTCAAAGATCATGAGAGCATGCAGTTTGCACGCACCATCGGTGGTCATCTGAATAATGCAGTGAACAAGGGAAAATGTGCAAAACTGATTATTATGTCACCACCCGCTTTTCTTGGGCATTTAAGAAAACAACTGAGTCCGGAAACCAATAAACATATTGTGTCTGAAATCGATAAAAACCTTGTCAGACATGATGCCAAAGATATTCAGGCACACCTGCCTTACCATTTCTAAACCCTGGCAATAAAACCCGGACTTGATCCGGGTTTTTTATAATAAAGTATTTAGATTTTTTACCAAGCTGAGGCGGTAGTTATTCTATTGCAATAAACTTCGGAGGGTAATCTGGAGGCTTTTGGCCAGTATAAAACAATCACCATTTAATCAGAGGCAGCCTGGTACGACTGTATCCAGATAAGCTCTAATACTGAACATATTTCCGACACAGGTTTACTCATATTGATTTAACGATATCGGAAAACTTATATGTGCAATGCATTACACAAATAAGTAATTTTACAAAATTGATATAATGCTTAAAAAATGGGCCGAATAGTCTATAAAGCAGTGTAATACTTCGCATTCTCATTATAAACATATTGACCCTGCGCCACTTTAATAGCATCATCGATAGAATCCATTATATTTAATAATCGGTCTGGTGCGTCAAACCGTAAGCAAAAAATAATAAACTATTAAATTCAAAGCACCGACCCGTAGGAATTCGAAATACATGCTTTATAAATCTATTCATCTACGAATACTCGGCCTGTTGTTACTGGCATCCATAAACAGTAATGCACTGGCAGAAACCCTGATACTTAGTGCAGCTCCTCGTGAAACAGTGACTCAAGGCCATAAATTGTATGGCCCCCTGGCCGATCATCTTGGACAACTACTTGGCGTCGAAGTAAAATATAAACATGCCAAACACTGGCTCAGATATCAAAGTGATATAAAAAAGAGCAAATATGACTTTGTATTCGACGGCCCCCATCTCGCATCATGGCGAATCAAACACCTGAAACATAGACCTCTGGTTAAACTACCCGGCACACTAAAATTTTATATATTAGCCAGGGCCGACAACAAAAAAATCAACACGCCGGAAAATCTCATATATAAAAAAGTTTGCGCCATACCCCCACCCAACCTGACCTCTGTAATATTACTTCAGCGCATGAATGATCCGGTAAGAGAGCCCATAATTGAAAGCATAAAAGGCGGAATGGGTAAAATCTATAAAGCATTGTTAGATGGCAGATGTGACGGCGCGGTAATTCGTAGCACTCTTTACGATAAAAAACTTAGCGATGTGGAACGGGCAAAGGTCAAAATCATTTACACAAGCCCTGAATTACCCAATCAGGTCATTACTGCCTCCAATCGAGTATCTGCAGAAGATCAAAATAAAATCATTGAGTCATTAACAGCTGGTGATGGCATGAAAGTCATGTTGCCGATTGCAAAACGCTTTGGTGGCAAAAATGTAGATGCATTTATTAGACTAGACCCGTCAGAATATAACGGATATTTTTCATTTCTTGAAGGAGTGGTACTGGGCTGGTAAACACGGCGGCAGCCAATTGTTGTGTCCGACGATATTATCTGATGCTATGCCTTTAACCCTTGATATATTACGGTATAAATGAAATTTCAGGTCTGAACATCTGGACAATAACTATAGATTGAGACGGATTGTCTTTAAGCAGAAGGTCTGAACCACCTGCATATGGAGATGCAAATGACCTCTGATGATTAATGAATGCTGGTCTTACGTATAAATCGCCCAATCACTTCATTAAGAGGATTGCTACGTTTTAAGATGGGAATCGGATTCTGATTTCTGTAGCCTATTTTATTTTTCAGTTCCAGCAGTCCCTGATGAAAACGATCCACCAGTAAACCCTGATCCAGTATTTCAACTGCTGCCTGCCGTTTTCCATTGAACAATTCTGCACGTGACAGATTAAGATAGAGATCACCATCATCAGGATCCGCTTGCACAGCTTTTTTACATAACTCTATGCCATCCAGGTAGCCATTAAGAACACGGCTAAATCCATAATAAGATAGATACTTGGGACGGTTTAAATCATTGCTTTGTGCCGCTGAATAAGCCTGTTCAAAATAGCGTTCTGCATCTGGGATCGAGCGTTGCTTAAGATATTCCAGACCATCCATGAAATCGCGACTGCATGTACGGTAATCTGAGTAAATAGTCTTAAGTTGAGTCATACGATTCGTTCTCCTGATCATGGGTAAATAAACAGCTTAAATCAGTGTCGGCTCAAGCATTATGTTGAAATTATAACATCAGCAAGCTGCGATTACAGAAGCCATCAATTCCTATCAAAAAATGGAATACCACATATATCATTGATATATATCGTATTTTTAAGAATTCTTTAAATTTTCATTAAAAAAATAAAATATAGGAAAATTTCCCACAGAGTGTCAATCTGTTATAGCTTGGGTAAAACTGTATCACTGATTCAAACATGCCCTGATGGCATTACCCTGTTTTGGCAGACTGTGCCAAGCAGTTAAATTTTTATATATGAATCAAAGACCTATATAAATATATTTCTCTGCTATAGTCTATAAATAGATATGATTAATAGTCAGCCAACAGTTCCATATATCGCATTACGGTAACCAATTCATGTCATTAAAGGAAATTAAAGTACATATTGCTGACCTCGAGCCCGGAATGTATGTCTGCCGACTTGATCGACCCTGGGAGGAAACCCCCTATCTGTTACAGGGCTTTCATATCAAATCAGAGAATGAAATTGAGCGGCTGCTCGAATTCTGTGAATATGTGTTTATCGATGTGGCGTTAAGTAAAATCAATGAAAAAGTCTTGCCATTTCCGACTAATAGCAATACTCATGATAATACCAGTAATGTCTATTCCAGCAACGTGGAAAAACTGGCCCTTACTAATGTCAAACCTATCAATTACAAAGACAAAACCAGCAGAGAAGAAGAACTTGCGACGGCCACAGACAGCCACATATTACTCTCTCACACTATCGAAAACTTCATGCTGGATATTGCCAATAATAAAAAACTTGAATTGCCCGCATTAAGAAACGCCATCAACCCAATGGTTGACAGTATCATACGCAACCCGGACGCCTTTGCCTGGTTAACACGAATAAAAAATAAAGACAATTATACTTACAATCATTCGGTTAGCGCATCAGTCTGGGCCGTAGCATTCGGTCGACATCTGGGATTACCCAAAAAAGACCTGCAATCGCTGGCTATTGGCGCCATGCTGTTTGATGTGGGAAAAGTAAAACTACCTGAAAAATTAATCAACAATAAAAAACGCTTCAACCAATATGAATTTAAACTGGTCAAAAAGCATGTAGACTACAGCCTGGACATCGTCAGGGAAATCAAAGGCATCAATGATGATATTATCAATATGGTGCATACTCACCACGAGCGCTATAATGGCAGTGGTTACCCAAATGGTCTAGCCGGCAACCAGATACCACTATTCGGAAAAATTGCTGGCATTGTAGATTGCTATGATGCGATTATTTCTGAGCGTCCGTTCGCATCAGCTATCTCCCCACATGATGCAGTTAAAAAACTATACGAATGGCGAAACCTGGATTTTCAGGCTGAGCTGGTAGAACAATTCATACAGGTAGTGGGAATTTACCCGGTAGGCACCATCGTTGAACTCAGTGATGGTCGCGTGGGCATCATAATTTCACAAAATCGGGTGTGGCGATTAAGGCCTCAGGTCATGACACTACTCAATGAAAACAAAGAACCACTAATAGATTTCGAAACCATAAATCTTTTCACAGAAACAGTAGACTATTCTGGTAATTCACTCGATATTCTACGCAGTATCGAACCTGGACTATACGGAATAGATCCTGAAGAGTTTTACCTATAAGGGCAATCAATGAATGAAATAAGAGCATATGTCGCCGACAGGGATACACTGTTTCATGAGCTTGATAAATTCATTGACAATCACCAGGTCAGTGGAAAAAAACTTGCCGTTTTACTAATAAAAATCGACCATTTTCGACGCATTAACATGATCCATGGCTACCCTGTGGGCGATAGCCTACTGGAACAGTTCAGCATACGTTTACAAACTGCATCAAGAGAAAAAGATTTCCTGGCCCGTATGGGCAATGCAGAATTCATCATGATTTTACCCGAAATCATTAATGAAGGTCATTCGATTTTAGCTGCAAACAAACTTTTAAGCAGCATAGATGAACATATTTTAATCCAGGATAAAAAATTAAAAATCAATGCACATATAGG